>JAFCZD010000434.1 GCA_019314525.1 Deltaproteobacteria bacterium | reverse complement strand
GCACGCCACGACTCTGCATAACTCGACTTGGGCTTGCGATGCAGGGTGAGGTCGAACTCGGGGTTGGGCGCAGGGCGCTTGCCGCGAGCGTATTGTTTGCCCACCATGCCCGGGATGCGTGGCACCGCACCCAAGAAGGTGAATTGCCCCGCGAGATCATCCCGCGACTTGACGGTGGTATCGAAAACCTCCACCAACAACACAAGACCGACACCAAGGAGCAGGCCGAGGAAGACAGCCATGGCAAGGTTGAGCGTGACTCGAGGACTGACCGCGGCCCAGGAAGCCTCAGCGGGCTGGAGAATGCGCATATTGCTAGATTTGAGCTGTGACGTCAGGTCTGTCTCACGCAGTCGCGTCAACACAGAGCCATAGAGCTTGGCCGCGTTGACCTGCTCGCGCTTGAGGCGCTGATAGACAAGCTGCTTCTGATTCAAATCGAGGGCGGTCTTTTTTGCTGTCTGCAAGATGGCAGCATTTTGCCCCTCAGCCTGTCGCAGCTGCCGGTAGCGGTTCTCCACAGAGTTGAGCAGGGTTTTCACCTCGCGCGCCAGACCACCACGAGCGGCCTCTAAGCGAGCACGCTGTTTGATCACCTTGGGGTGCTTGTCGCCGTAATCGCCGAGCAGCCCCTGATAGGTGCGCTGCTCGTCTTTGTAGGTCGTCTTCAGCGCTTGCACACCCGTGCTGTTGACGACGATGGGCAGAGACACCTTGAAGGGGTCTTCACTCCTGGCTTTCCGCGCCTCTTTGCGCTGCGCCTGCACCACCACCTGCTTGAGGTTCAAGTCCGTCAGCGCCTCATTGAGCCGCGTGATGCGCGAAGAGATCAAATTCTGTTTGTCCTCGAACGAGACAGAGATCACGTTGTTTTCACGCTTGAAGTCATGCAGCTTTTGCTCGGAGGTCTCCAACTTCTTGCGCAGGTCGTCGAGCTGGTCGGCGAGCCACTTCACAGCAAACACCGAGACTGACGCGCGGTAGTGCAGCTTCTCTTTGACGAAAGCATCTGTGGTGGCGTTGGCGAGCTTCTTCGCCATCTCAGCGTTGTGATGGCGAACGGTGATCGCCATCAGGTTGGTGCCCTTTACAGGCTGTGCCTTGACCAGGCTCGCCAGGTAGCCCGCTGCATCATCCAATGAAGGTTTCTCGATTTGTGGGGTTCTTCTTGGCGGCCAGAAGGTCTCGTCATGAACAAGGTTCAGGTCTTCAGCCACCTTCTCTGCGATCATCTTGCTTTGAATTACCTCTTGTTGCGTCTTGAGAAACTCCTTGGCCTTCCAGAACGAGCCCATGGAAAGCTCGACCACTTGCCCTACATCTTTGCCCAAAACCTGCGGCGCGCGCTGCTCAAAGAGCAGCCTCGCGGTGGATGCATAGATCTTCTGGCGGGTGAAGGTCCACGCTGACACAGCGGTCACCACCAAGACGAGCATCACGGCCACCAGCCATTTGCGCTTCCACAAAATGGCAGCGTAATGCCGAAAGATTTCGGAGGTGTCTTGCTCGTCGGAAGATGTCGGTGGATATGCTTCGCTACTTGAGCCGCTCATAGTTCAGACCTGGTCCAATGGAGTATTCGTGCCTTATTAGCGTACTTCTCTTTGGGCAACCATCGCCTTTTTGGTTGATGGGTGCAGCCATAGCGTTCATGCGGCCAGATAAACTGTGAGGCTGAATACTATAGAATGCCTGTAAAATTTCAGCGCTGCTTACGAATTCGCTTGGCCTGCTCGGCTTCGTAACGGGCACGGTGTGGTCGACCAGCCGCTCGATAGGCCGCCGCCAGCATCTCATGCGCTCGGGCGCGTGTTGGCCAGGAAAGCTGTGTTTTCAACAGTTTAGAAACAACCACGATGGCTTGGGCGGGCTGCTTTTTGCCAATGAGCGCTCGAGAAAAAGCCAGCCCCACGGCGGGCGATGCAGGGAAGCGTCGCCAGGCTTCACCCAGAATCTCCAAAGATCCTTTGTCGGCAGCACTAGCCGGACCTTTTGCCCCTTTTGCGACCATTTCCGTCGCGCGTGCGAGGAGCAAGTAGGCTCTGGAAGAGCCCTCTTTTTCTTCTGCCAAGAGTGCTTGCAGAGCAGTCTGAGCCGTCAGTCCCTGGTTGTTTGCCAATAACGCTTCGATTTCAATGAGTTGGCTCTGTTGCTCATAGGGCCACTTCTGGCGCATGGCCTTTGCAGCTTTCAGCGCCAGCTTAACCTGGCGTTTGCGCAAAAGCTCACGCACAGCCAGCTCCTGAGCCCCCAGCGGGGATGTGGCGAGCAGCACTTCGAGATCCCCTGCGTTGCGCACCCTCTTCAGCGCCCAGCCTAGAATCGCAGCGGAGCGTGAGCTGGTTTGCAGCGCCAGGCGGCACTCCACCAAACCCTGCCGACGATGGCCAAGCCTGAAGAGCAAGCGAGCGGCCTCGAGGTGCACGGCAGCATCTCGAGGGTTCAAAAAGAGCGCTTGGTTGAGCCAGCGCACAGCCTCTGGCTTGCCTTCCTTCGACAAGGCGCGCGCCATGGTCAGGTGGGGCAGGTAGTCGCCAGGGCGCGCGAGGATCGCCTCTTTGACCAAGGGCAAGACCTTCGCCGAGGCAGCACCATCAGTCACCAGTTTCAGCGCCTTGGCCTCAGCATCTTTGGCGCTGTCTGTTGTGATAGAAAGGATCGCGAACAAGACGAGCAAGCCGGGGGCCGAAAGCAGCGCACCCCAACGCAGCTGGCGCTTCCAGCCACGAGAGCGTCGCGGAGCTTCTCGCCGTGTGCCCCATGTGGCGGCCGAGAGCGCCCCGGCGATGATCGCCGCGGGCAGCGCGATGCCCAGAAGCTCCAGGTTGAAGTCGACGATATTATGGAGCGCGAGCATCAGAAGGACCGCCGCTAGGGTGATGACCTCCACCGTGAACTCAGAGCGCCGCAACCAAGAGACCCACGCAACGCCAGAGAGCAGCAGCAGGCCACCGCCTATAGGAAGCCCAAGCTCGATGGGAAGATGAAGATATTGGTTTTCAAGGTGTGAGAAGGTGTGGGAGGTGGAGGTCAGACCGTCCATATAGTGGGGGAACGTCGAGAAGAAGGCGCCGCGACCGACACCAACCCAGAGATTCTGCTTGAGCATGCTCAGCCCAGCAGGCCAAAGATCGAGCTTATCCCATGAGCTCGCGCCGGGCAGGAGTGTTTGCATCTCGGAGAGCAGGGCCTCTGGCGCCAGCCAGGCTGCGATGACTGCCGTGGCCCCAGCGAAGCCGAAAAACCACGGCCAAGCACGGCCAAGGGCATCCGAGTGCTCATCACGCCGTGCCCACACAAGGAGGAAACCGAAGAAGGTCGCGCTGCCCGCCAGCGCCAACATGCCGCCGCGGGAGAGCGTCAACGCGACGGCTGAGCCTAAGAACACTGCGAGAATGAGGAGTAGGGCGCGCCGTTGGATTTCGCGCATGGCGAGCGCAAGGCCAATGGCCATCAGAGTCGCCATAGAGAGAAACGCGGCGCCATGGTTGGGGTTGACGAAGCTGGTGGCGATCAGCCCGCCGGCTTTCCCGGCTGCTGGCGTGTAGAACAAGAGCGGCTTTCCTGGCGCGAGCACTGTGCCGAGCAGCCCGAGTAGCACAAGCAGCCCGGCGACTGCGACGAGCACAACCCAGAGCAGCGTGCGGCGGCTGCGCCGTTGAAGGCGGTTGTGCGCGACGATAAAGGCCAACGCCGCGGTACCGATCTTCAGCGTCTCGATCAGCGTGGCTCCGGGGTCAAGCGAGATCGCGTGCCAGCTGGGCTTGAATGTGGCCAGCGAGACGTTAATCACCTCGGCGGTGGTGGGGGCGATCAGCTTCAGCAGCCCCATGGGCAGCGGCACCATTTGTAGGGCTGTCCACGCTGTGACGCCTAGGAGAACGGCGCCAAACCATGGCAACTCTAGTGGGTGCTTTCGGGAGCGCTGGTGTGTGATCAGCAGCGCCATGGCGACGCTGGCGAGCATCGCGGCTGTGACGCTGACCCAGGAGTGCACGCCACCGATGGCTAGGGCGGGAAAGATGAAGAGTACGACGAGTGTGGCGTCGAGGCAGACAGACGTGATGCGGGGGTGTTGGTTCACGGTTCGGCTACTTTAAGGGAGGTGCCCCCCTCAGTCGAGTTACCAACAAGGTTCGAATGTTTCTCGTATTGACGGGCAACAAAGGGGTCCAGTAGGGTTCCGCCCCACGTACGGACATCAAGTAGGGATAAGTAGACTATGGCGCAACGAGCATTGATCACAGGCATTACCGGACAAGATGGCTCCTACCTTGCGGAGCTTCTGCTGGGTAAGGGTTATGAGGTTCACGGCATCGTGCGTCGCTCGAGTTCCTTCAACACTGCTCGTATCGAACATATCTACAAAGATCCTCATGCCATCGACCGCAACCTCAAGCTTCATTACGGAGACATGACGGATTCGTCAGCCCTGTCGAGGCTGATCGAGCGCGTGCAACCTGAAGAAATCTACCACCTTGCAGCGCAGAGCCACGTGCAGGTTAGCTTTGAGGTGCCTGAGTACACGGCAGAGACCGACGCCGTGGGTACTCTGCGCCTGCTGGACGCGATCAAAGACACGGGCGTGAAGACGCGCTTCTATCAGGCGTCTACCAGCGAACTCTATGGCAAGGTGCAAGAGATTCCCCAGAGTGAAACGACGCCCTTCTACCCGCGTTCACCTTATGGGGTGGCCAAGCTCTACGCCTACTGGATTACCATCAACTACCGTGAGGCCTACGGGCTGCACGCCTCCAATGGCATCCTTTTCAATCATGAGAGCCCACGCAGGGGTAAGACCTTCGTCACCCGCAAGATCACCCGTGCTGCGGCCAACATCAAGCTGGGCCTGCAAGAGCGGCTCTACCTGGGCAACCTCTCCGCCAAACGCGACTGGGGTTTTGCGCCTGAGTATGTCGAGGCGATGTGGCTGATGCTTCAACAGCAAGAGCCCGACGACTATGTGATCGCCACCGGTGAGACGCACTCCGTGCGCCATTTTACCGAGCTGGCCTTCGCAAGGACGGGCGTCACCCTGCGTTGGGAGGGCAGTGGAGTCGACGAAAAGGGTTACAACGCTGAGACAGGCAAGCTGCTGGTAGAAATTGACCCGAACTATTTTCGCCC
>JAFCZD010001026.1 GCA_019314525.1 Deltaproteobacteria bacterium | reverse complement strand
CATTGGCGTTGTGGTCGATCACCGGTGTTGACGTCATTGCACCGATCACGGCATGCCCTGTGTACGGTGCCACTGTATAAGTGACCCTCGCCCGCAGGCCCTGCTTCTTCAGAGCCGCAAGGTTGGGCATGGTTTCTTGGGTCACGTGGTCTGGACGCACAGCATCAAGAGAGATAATGATCACATCTGGTCGACTTATGCTGGCCGGGAGACTGAAGGTCCCACCTGCTGGCGCTAGATCTCCAAGCAATGGGACGTGAACAGCCCCCAAGCTGTAGCGATTGCAATTGTCATCAACATTGTTACCCGCAACCTCTAGCGCCGATGGGTTGCGAGCACTGTCAAAATCGTCGCAGTCTGTGCCACCCAGCAACATGCTCGTCCCATCCCCGTCAAAATCGACCACTTCTCGCACAGTCGTGGCTAACGCCGTCGATAGCGGGGCTTGGCGCACGATCAACGCTACCAACCCTATGTTGGACCCATAGCCCCACATTCCGAGCAGGCTGAGCGTTACCGCCAACGCCGCAGTCACCCGCAACACCCGTCGTGATGAGATCAGTGACAGCGGCATGACCAATAGGAGGACACCCACACCTAGCACTGGACACACTCGTGGCGCCACCTTGCTCGCAGGCCCTGCGAGCAAGCCATAGAGCAGGCAACTTGCTGCGAAAAAGACCACCTTTGGAGGAAGCGTTCGGCGTGCGATCGCGACCACAACGACAACTGCAATGGCAGCACCGCTACCAAGCAGCAACGCTGCGCGCCAAGGCAGTTGAAGTGACCACGTATAGCCGTAGTAGGCCGCAGCGGTGAGAACAATTACAGCCAGCACCAAAAACGCCAACCAGAGACCACTGCGTGGAGCGCGCTGCCACCGACTGACGGAGCGTTGGAGCAACGCCCAAGGCAAGCAAAGGAGAGCGGCGAATAGCAAGGCACTCAAACAAAGGGGAGCGAGGAAACGATGAATTTCCGTCAAAACTCTGGGAGTTGAGAGCCCTACGTGGAGAGCCTCAAGGGAGAGTAACACAAGGCCAGCACCCAGCAGCGCTGACAGCAGCTGCCCAAACGCGTACACTGTGCGTGTTAGCAGCCTACTTTGCGAAGTTTCCCCGTCAACGTCGTTCATCTCCTGTGGCCAATCATTTACGATTCTCTTTCCGCTGGGCCCATGAGTTGGCGGCTGCTGGGTATTGAGCGAGCATACAACCACCCGGTGCCAGAACACCATGGTGTCGGGCGCATGAGACAACATCCAACTCTTCCGGTAGCATAGCGGGGATGAACGCTAGCCTGAAAGCAGTGGAGGGTCTCACCATCGGTGGGGCGGCATTGCTCACAGGGGCACTCTTTCTCTCCACATGGACTTCGGCCATCCAGGTGGCTGATACTCTTTCTCTCCACATGGACTTCGGCCATCCAGGTGGCTGATAGCGGAGAGGTTGTCGCCGTCGCTTGCAACCTTGGAGTGGCGCACCCACCAGGCTATCCGCTCTACACCCTCTTGGGCCACGCCTTCTGCAGCCTTCCCTTTTCTACGCCGGCAGGTCGCGTTGGGCTACTCAGCGTTGTCGCCGGAGTGGTCTCGATCCTTGCGCTTTTGGGGCTGGTCCGCCGACTCACCGGGAACCTGATGGCGGGGTTCTTCGCTGCGCTAACCTTGGCCACAGGGCCTATCTTCTGGCGCCACAGCAGTCTGGCAGAGGTCTACACGCTAAATGCAGCGCTTGTCTTGCTCACCCTCTACCTCTCGCTACGCGCCAAACAAGCCCAAAGCACTGCCGCCTGTAAAGGCTGGAGCGCTTTGGCGGGTCTCTTCTGGGGATTTTCCCTCTCCCATCACCACTCAGCGATCTTCATCGCCCCAGTGGTAGCGGTGGCTGTGCTGGTGCCAGCGGGGGCGCTGTGGAGGCGCCTTTCGCGCATGCTTTGCGCTTTCGCCGCGTTTCTTTTTGGGCTCTTGCCCTATCTCTACCTGGTCGTCGCCTCCCCCCAACGCACCCCGCGCTGGGGTCACACCGAGACCTTTGATGGATTTATCCAACATGTCTTGCGGCGCGACTATGGCAGCCTGAAGATCTCGATCACAGGCGAGGCGTCACCCTTTTCGACCTTGGGGACATTTTTCAAGGGCTTGCCCGAACAGTTAGCCTGGGTCTTCTTTCCTCTGCTTCTCTGGGGAGTGTGGCAGCTCTTGGTACCTCGCGGAGCAGAGCTGAAGCTCCGGGCTGGACGTCCAATGTGTTGGGCGCTCGTCTTGTCGTTCTTGCTCGCAGGGCCCTTCTTTCTTTCGCTCTTCAACATCGAAGCTATTTCTCTCGGAAGACAGGAGGTAGAACGTTTCTTCGTGCTTCCCATCGCGCTCTTTTGTATCGCCCTGGGTGTGGCTTTTGCGTCCTTCGATGGCTGGATTCGTCGCATAGCCGAGGGCTCCCGGTTGGCACTCTATCGTGGGGCGATAGGTGGCGTTTTGGGGCTTGCAGCGCTCTCCAGCTACGCCAAAGCTGACGTGCGCGAAAGCTTCGCTGTTGAAGACTACGCAGAGAATGTCTTGCGCACCGTGGCCCGCGACGCCCTCATTTTGGGCACCGGCGATGTGCGGTTTTTCTCACTCAACTATGTGCAACACGTGCTGGGCTTGCGGCAGGACGTGCAATACGTCGACCTCAAGATGCTGCTCTACCCATGGTATGTCGAGCAGCAACGGCGGCTCTACCCGCGCTTTGACTACACCTTTCAGACAGGGAGCGTTGATAGCCGTAGGGTGGTGCATAGCGCCTTGGCCGCGGGGCGGCCGGTTTACCTGGCAAATATCTTTTCAGCTCGGGCCAAGAGCTTCGCTGCCTACCCAGAGGGGCCGCTCTTGCACCTCGTGAAGCCCGGGCAGCCTTCGCCCGCCAT
>JAFCZD010000433.1 GCA_019314525.1 Deltaproteobacteria bacterium | reverse complement strand
CTGGTAGACACGAGCGAGGGCGTCTCGCTCGCCCCGCCTGAAGGCGTCCAGGAGTTCACGCTTGGCCGTCAGCAGCGGCATGCTCTCCTCTTCTGCATACTCATCACCTCCGACAAAATGTTATCAGTCTGCGCAAAAAAGTGCGCGATCTTCGGTGGGAACGTGAACGCCAGGTTAGGGGGGACTTCAGAGCACAAGCACCAAGATCAACACGGTCATCGTGAACAGGCCTATAAGGGAACCCAGTAGGATCAGGCCCTTCTTGTGGGCGTCACGGTCGTAGCCGTCGCCCTCGGTCTCCAACGCGCTGATTCGGCGCATTTTCTCGTCGCTCATACGGTGATGACCGTCAATGCGCCCATAATGCTCTTCGAAGCTTCCATCCTCGCTGGGGGAGCGGTGGGTATTGAGCACGCCCCCGACGACCACTTGAGCGTGCATGATCTCGCGCTCGAGTTGGGTGACCTGCATGCCACCCTCGCGCCGTCCTTTGTCGATCTCCTTCCGGCGTACGTTGAGCTCCTGGCGAGCTGTGGTGATGGCGGCCTGGGCTTGGTCGAGCCCCGTTTGGGCGGCGATCACCCGCTGCTCGAGGGCGGCCTTTGGAGCGCTGGCGGTAGCGAGGGCTGTTTCGGTGGCGTGCCTTCTCTGCGCGAGATCGTCAAGCGCGACATCTTTTTCAGCGGCGCTGCGGATGAGCGCCTCCTTCTCGGCGACGTCCAAGGTCTTCTGAGCCTGGCTCTCGGCGCTTTGGCGTTCTTTCTTCAGCGCTTGCCCTTGCTGATCAGCCTCGGTGAGCACCTGTTGTTGTCGGTTGATCTCGGTGTTGACTTGGTCCAGGTCTCCCTGAGCTGAGGTGAGCTCCGCGCGGTGGGCGTCTGCCGCGCTACGGTGACCTCTTTCGCTTTGCTCAAAGCGCTCTTCTTCGGCTGCGAGTTGCGCGTCAAGGGCACCCTTGGCCGCCTCCGCCTGCCCTCGGTCTTCTTCGAGGGCGATCAAGCGGTTGATCTCCTCGTGGGCGAGGGCCGGCGAATTTGCAGCTCGGCGCGCGCTCTGCCCCAGATCTCGTAGAGCTTCGTGAATCTTCTGTTTCTCTCCTTCGATCTGCACATGCAGATTGCGCACTGCGCTTGCACGCAGCCGGCGGGCGGACATGACAGCGAAGACGTAGGGTAGGCAGCCCATCAAGCCCAGGGGCGCCGGCGGCATGGGGCTTACACCACTGTCCATCGCCACCGTGGTGGGGGGGGGAGAGATGGGATCAAACGCACCCCCAGGCTCAGCTTGCGTCGCGCTTTCAGCGTTTGGTGGCACGGTGATCGTCGGGGCGACGATCGGGGCGACGATCGGAGCAGCGGGCGGGTCGGCAGGAGAGCCACCGGGAGAGCTTGAAACTTCACCGCTGATGGGAGCGAACATCACCCCAGGGGCGCCCATGGCCGGCAGTGTGGGCTCGCTCGTTGGCGCACGTTGGCCATGACCAATCTGATAGGCAGGTTCCTGCGCTGTGGGGGGCATCACAGGTGCAAAGCCGCGCACGGTGGCGCCCTCTCCAGCCATGGGAAGCGGATAGGTCGCGGGTGGGCCAGGTGGGCTCACGGCGGCAGCCTTTGTCTTGTCGTGTTCGGTTCCGCCAGCGGTAGCCGACTTGGGCATTCGCTTGCCACAGAAGGGGCAGCTTGTGACCTCGTCGGTTACTTCGTTGGCGCAGAAGGCACAGTAGCGCATGGTCTTGTCACGTCGACGTATGAGGCGTCATGTGCTGGGAATCTTAGCAGTGCTTGGAGGAGGGCGCGACCTTTGGGCGTTAACTTTGAGGGATCATAGTGGTCAAGGGATGCTGTGGAGCGAGGCCGGAGCAGAGACCATGGGGGTAGCGCTGCCTGCCACACCTTCGAACTCCCTGAAGGCGATCTCCATGTGCTGCCTGGTACCTGCCAGATCGCCACCGATTTGATAGGGTGTCCCTTTCGCGCAATGGATCGAGACCTTGGTGCAGGCATAGTCCCAAAGCTGCTCGTGGGTGAAGCGCCCCGAGAAGAGCTGGGGTATTTGCGTGAGCATCGAAGGGATGCTGGCGCGCCCTACGCGCAGCTGAAAGCGGCCGCGGAGCAGGTTTGCTTGGGGAAAGAGGCGGAAACGAAAGCCGAAAAAAGGGATCGTCGAGGCGGCGGCGATATTCGCTTGGCCACGGTAGATCTCTTCGCCGCTGGCAATAGGGCGGCCGATACGCTGACCTTTGCGGTCAATGCGATAGGCTGGCGCACCCTCATTGCGGATCACAATCTCCGGTAGCGGCTTGGTCATGAGGCGCATGCTCGTACGGCCTGCGATGGCGACGGCGTAGCCCAAGGGGCCTTCGCTGGCTTTGCCTAGCACACGGCCCAAGGTGCGGCGTGCGAAGCTATAGTCTTCGAGGATCATCGCGTCCATTCCAACGCCCGCGAAGGGAGAAAGGCGACCCTCTGATTGGATGAGGGGCAAGGGGATGCGCTGATCTTCCACTCGTACGTGGCGTAGATCATTGGCGATACCAGAGAGCCCCTGCTTGGCGCCGAGCACCTCGGCCATGGCGTTGCCCGTACCCAGACGTAAGAGTCCAAACGCTGGCATGCGGCGTGGATTCAGGGCGGCCACATCGGTGATCACCTGGCTGAAGGTTCCATCTCCACCACCACAGAGCACCACGTCAATGTGCTGATTGACGATATGGCGCGCGATGAAGCGGGATTGCTCTAACGAGCGTGAGACGTAGAGCGCTTCGTTTTGCAGCAAGCCTCGAAGATCGGCGATGAGCTGCTTGTCTACGGCTCGCGCGTTTTCATTGAGCACGACAGCCACCTTGGGCCGTGAGGCTTCAAAGTGGTGAGGTAGGGTCAAGGGGTCAGAAGAGGCGATAGAGTGGTCACGCATCATAGGCGTCGTTGCTAGCACAATGTGTGCCAGGTCAGAGCTGCCGGGACGTTATGAGTCATTCAAAGCAGGTAGAGCGTTGAAGCTCATGCCGGATGGGTGTGAGTAGGTGAAAGAGGTGCGTAAGGTTTGACGCACCCAAGGACGTGAAAAGGAGGGAGGCTTTGAAAAGATCTGTCATTACAACATGTTGAATGAGTGTGTCAGCGAATGCGGTGTGTCGAGACCATGAGCAGTCTTTTTCGCACCTCCACCCGAGGACCTCCGCCTAGGGTCAGCTTTCTGAGAAAAAGCTTACAATCTTCGCGGAGTAGCTTCTTTACCCTGAGTTTGGAGGGCAGCCCGCTGAGCAGCGTCGCGGCGGCAGCGCGTTGTCCGCTACGCAGTGCCAGGTGTGCGCGAAGGAAGCGTTGCGCCGTAGGGTCTACCGTTTTCAGAGCAACGCGGCACGCGGGTGTGATGACAACAGATGTGCACAATCGCAACGCTGTCTCCAAAGTGAGCAGGGGCTGCTGGAGTTGCAGCAGTCGTTTTTCGAGCTGCATACGGGCGCGCCGGACCCGCATGGCACGTCGGGCCATTCGCTGGGCTCGTGTGGCCTCACCAGCCAATTTCGTGAGGTGGGCCTCTGCCTCCAAGGCTGCCGGTTCATGGGGAGCGAGCTGCACGGCGCGGTGGACGAGGTCACGGGCGATGGTGTGCTTTCCCTCACCTTGCGCCAACAGGCCGAGCCCCAGCAGCGCTGTGGGGAGCTTTGGCTGCTGACGCAGGGCGAAGCGATAGAAGCGGCGCGCACAGCCCTTCTGCTGGGCCTCGTCACACGCCTGTGCAAGTTGAAGGAGCAGGGCGGCGTCTTTGGGGCGAGCGTTGGCCGCGCGGCGTAGTTCGGGGATAGCCTTGCTTGCCTTGCCGCCGCGGAGCAGGAGGCTCCCCAAAGTCGCACGAGCGCTGGCGAGCAGGGGACTGGCTTTGGTGGCGGCTCGCGCAAGCTCGAGGGCTCGATGGGGTCGCCCTTTTTCGAGCGCGCAGCGAGCCAACATCTGCAGCGCGTCTCCATCATGTGCTCGCTTCTGGCGCAGCTCACTGAAGAGATCACAGGCCGCCAGGCGGGCACCCAATTGCCACAGCGCGTGGGCTAGCCCCCGGTGCAGGTGGGCTTGATGGGAGGTGCGCGGCAGGATCAAGCGCACCAAGCTCACCACGCCCTCGGCCGGCGTTGGATAAAGACGAGGATCACGGAGGTTTCCACGTTGTTGGGCGACCTCCAGCAGAGCCCTGCGCGCCGCTGCGGTTCTTCCGCTGCGCTTGGCCAGCAAGACATAACCCATTTGAATGATGGGGTCGCTGGGTGCCGCGGCCGCGGCTTGCTCGGCGCGGCGTAGCGCTTGGCGCGGGTGCCCCGCACCAAGGGCAGCCCGTGCCGCCCAATAGAGTATCAAGGGTCGTGTGCTACCCCGCGTGATGGCGCGTTCGAGCTTCGCTTGGGCCTGTTTTGGCTTGCGCACGTCTAGAGCGATGAGCCCCACCAGAGCGTCGATCTCTGGCCCTCGTTTCTCGAGGCGACTCAGCAGAGAGATCGCGGCGGCGTGTTTCCCAGCGGCGAGCGCGCGCACAGCTTTCAAAGTGGTGGGTACGAGATGTGCTGTGGGTGCACCCGAGGGCGCACCCATCGCTTCCAGGGGCGCAATCAGCACAAGGAGCAGCAGGGCGATGGCGGAGAGGGGCCTGGGTACAGGGCCCCTAAAAGGAAAAGGAGCACCGTGAGGTACGACCGCGAGCGTTAAGCGAGGCGCCTTGGGGGTGAATGCGGAGGGAACTTGTTTCCCGCAGCAGAGGGGCCCGGGTACAGGGCCCCTAAAAGGAAAAGAAGGGCAGCACACGCTCGACCTCCACCATCAACTCTTGGCTATGGCCTGAGCGCAGCAGCCTCACGGTGTGCCCCAACCCGCCGCCGATGAGCGCCGCGCGCATGGCGCTCTCGTCAAGCCCTACGAGGGACTGACCATCCACTGCGACGATGCGCTCCCCCCCTTTGAGGCCGCGGGCCTCGGCGTCGCTGCCGCTGAAGACCTCCTGGACGAGGGTTTCACCCGCTTGGGTGCGACAAAAGGAAAAACCGGGCAGCAGCCACGGATCTGTGACGAGATGGTCGGTCTTGGTGTAGCGCGCCAACTGAAGGGCACCTGCTCGTGGTTCCAGGCGCAGACCATAACGTGCAAGC
>JAFCZD010000006.1 GCA_019314525.1 Deltaproteobacteria bacterium | reverse complement strand
ATCTTCGACAAATGGGTTTTTGCCTCATGGATGTTGATGATCATCCCATCTCCTTAGTCATACCTAGTTTATATTATGACCCGACCTAGTCATGGATCAAGTCTGAGCGGGCCGTGGTGTGTGATGTGGTACAAGTTGCTCAGTGCCAACCTTGACACTATCCTGCCGCCACCATGCGTGAACGCCTGCTAAGACACCTCGCTGATGCTGTGATCGCCGCGCCAAGGCGGGTGATCGTCGCTGCGCTGATCCTGGGCACGCTGGCCATTTGGCCGGCGTCGGGGCTTGAGGTGCAGGCGGGGCATCAAGCGCTCTTCGATCAGGACGCGCCCCAATGGAAGCGCTTCCGCGGATTCATGGAGGAGTTTGGCTCGCCGGACCTGCTCTTTGCGTTGGTGGAGGGGGGCGACGCTGCCCTTCGACGACGCGTGCTGGGGCGCCTCGCTGACGAGCTTCCAGGGCCCAAAGGTGAGGGAGCAGGCTGCCGCCTCGATGGGCCGCCCAAGGCAGAGGCGTGCGTCAAGGACGTGTTGGCGCGGGTAGATTTCGCGGCGCTGCGTGTGTACGCGCCGCTCTTTTTGCCGCCTGAGGCCCTCTCACAGCTGGTGCATCAGCTCTCCCAAGATGCAGGCCTCTCCTTGGCGCGCTTGCAGCGCATCACCAGCCTTGGTGATCTCTTCCTGGCGGTTGCCGAGGAGGTCGAGCGTCGAGGTGAGGAGGCTGAGCCCACGGGAGAGGCGCTGAAGACCGCGCAGAAGGCCATGGCGATGGTGGCGCGTGTCATCGACGCGCTGAGCACGCGGACCGCAGACACCCACGCTGCTCAGCGGCCCTTCCTCGAGGCGGTGGTGCAGGCCGTGGGAGAGGGGGCCAAGGAGTGGACGAGCCGCGGTGGGCTCGACGCCCAGGGCTACTTCGTCTCCAAAGACAAGCACATGCACTTGGCGATTATTCGTCCCCATAACGGCTCCGACGATCCCAACGTGGTGGTGCCCTTTGTGCAGTATGTACAGGCCACGGTGGATCGTGTGGTCCAACAAGAGAGCAAGGGCGTTGGTAACAAAGCGGGGCGAGAGCCGCTGCGCGTGCGGCTCACAGGCCTCCCAGCGCTGATTCACGCCGAGAAGATCACCCTCTCGCGCGACCTCAAGCTCACCTCGACGGTGGCAGCCCTGGGCGTGCTGGCGATCTTCATGTTTGGCTTTCGTTCGCTGCGCCAGGGGCTCTTGGGTTTCATCCCTTTGGCGGTGTCGCTCATCGCCACCTTAGCGGTGGTGCGCTTCACCTATGGGGGGCTCAACCTCGCCACCTCGGCCTTTCTTCCCACCGCCCTTGGCCTTGGCATCGATTTTTCGATTCACCTGCTCTCGCGCTTCAACGAAGCGCGCTACGCGGGACGCAACGCACAGGAGGCAGCTCGAGATGCGTTGCTCGGGGCTGGGCCTGGTATGGTCACCGGTGGGCTGACCACAGCGGCAGCTTTCGCGGCCATGGCCGCGAGCGAGTTCCAAGGGTTCGTTGAGCTCGGCGTGATCACCGCCATCTCTGTGCTCTTTGCGCTCTTGTTGGCGTTGACCATGGGCACCGCGCTGCTCTCTCACCCCAAGCTGGCCTGGTTTCAGGTGCCTCCGCCCCAGCGACACGCGGGCGCTGGGGCAGGGATCGCGAACTTTGTGCAAGGGCGCAGGGTGCTCTTGGTGGGCTTTGGGCTCTTGATCACGGCGTTGATGATCTGGCGTGGCCAGTCGATTCAATGGTCCCACAACTACCTCGACCTCTTGCCCGCGCAAGCACCCGCGGTGGAGGCCATGGTGGATTTGGCCCAGCGCACCGACTACTCAGGTGAGGTGGCGGCCATGCGCGCGGAAAACCTCGTGCAGGCGCGCGCCAAGGCCAAGCGCGTGGCCGCGCTCTCGACGGTGGGTCGCGTGGAGAGCTTGGCCAACTACCTGCCTGAAGATCAGCCGCGCAAGCTCGCGTTGTTGCGCAAGCTGAAGCCGCTCTTTGCGGCGCCTGGCAGTCGCCCTGCTTCTATGCCCACGGGGCTAGACGTGAACGCTTTGGGCGCGGGCGTGCAGCAGCTGCTCGACAACCTGCAGGACGCGCGCTTCGAAGCCAAGAGCGCGAAGAAGAGCGCTGCCCAAGCCCTTTTGGACGCGCCCATTGTCGCCTTGAAGCGTTTCATGGGCGCCCTCAAGGACACCCCTCAAGCACAGGTGCGTGCCCGGCTAGCGCCCCTGCAAGATCAGGCGCTGAAGCTTTTACGTGAGGGGCTCTCCGCGCTGGACCAGGCGTCCAAGGGCGGGGAGTTGACGGCTGAGAAGATGGTGGCGGCGCTGCCGCCTGCTCTGGGCGAGCGCCTCTATCACCAAGGCAGCTTCGCACTTTACATCTATCCCAGCCGCTGGGTTTGGGAGCCGGGCTTCTTGCCGCGTTTTGTCGACCAGCTGCAAAGCATCGATCCCGAGGCCACGGGGTGGCCCGTGACGCATTGGACAGCGAGCCTGATCATCAAGCGAGGGTTTCATACCGCGGCCATGGTCACGAGCGTGGTGTTGTTGCTCTTTCTCTTTGGTGACTTTCGCAGCGTGCGCTACACGCTGCTGGCCGCCTTCCCTGTGCTCGTGGGGCTGAGCTGGACCTGGGGCGCCATCGGCGTGATGGGCATGTCCTATAACTTCGCCAACATCATCGGCTTCCCGCTGGTCATTGGCATCGGCGTCGCGTCAGGGGTGCACATCCTGCACCGCTTTCGCCAGGAGGGGGAACATGACGTGGCCCCCGTGGTGCGCCAAACAGGGCTGGCGGTGCTGCTCTCAGCGTTGACCACGATGGTGGGCTTTGGCTCTTTGGTGCTCGCCAACCACCGTGGCGCCTCCTCTTTGGGCGTGGTGCTCTTGGTGGGCGTGGGGTGCTGTCTTCTCACGGCGACAGTGCTGCTACCCGCGCTCTTGGCGATCTTGCGCCGGCGCTAGGCTCGGTCAGCTTAGCTCAGCCACTCCACAGCTCCTGGATGAATCAGCTCACCCTGCACCCTCATCCTGCCGCTCCATCAACAACTCCACAGCCCACTCGAGCTGTGAACACAAACGACCCGTTCTCATCACGTTGTGATACCATTGTTTCAATATCTCTCACTGAAGTTTGATGATGGTGGCAGCGGTGACTCAGTTCCCATTCGCTATCATACTGCTGCTCTCTGTGGGCTGTGCTCGCGTGGGTTTCAGTGCAGATACCGTCGTCGATGGCGGGACCTCCCCTCTTGACGGGCTCACCTTCACCGATGCTTCGGATGGAGGTCACGCCTCAGAGGGATCGTTGGATGGAACCATCGCGGATGTCACGCTCACCGACGCAGGCGATGCACCGTCAGAGGGTGTCGCGTCCTTTGACACCGCCACAGATCAGACCTCCTTGCCCACGGGCACCTCTTGGCTGAAGACCTTTCCGGGACCCTCCTTTGTGCACGGGCGCTGCGTGGCCGTTGATGGTGCTGGCAATATTTATGTGGCGGGCGAGTATAGGGTGCAAACGACGATCGGTGGAAGCCAGCTATCTACCGTGGTGAGGCTCTATGACATCTATCTCGCGAGCTTCGACGCCGCCGGAGCCTTGCGCTGGGCGAAGGCTTTCGTCAGCGATGGAGCGCCCTCTTTGGTACAAGGCCTCGCCGTAGACTCTCATGGCAATGCCTATTTGGTGGGGCAATTCAAAGACACCATCAATTTTGGGGGCGATGTCCTGGTGGGTTCGTGGGACATCTTCATCGCGAGCTTCACGAGCGCTGGTGTTCATCGCTGGTCACATGCTTTTGGTGCAGCGGGTGGAATCGATGTGGCTTACGGGGTTGCAGTGGACGCGAGTGACACGGTCTATATCACCGGAGAGTTTGGGTGGCCTATGAGTTTGGGTGGCAACCTCCTCCCCCTAGCGGGGGCATGGGATATGTTCCTCGCCGCCTTTGACGAGAGCGGTCAGCATCAATGGTCCAAGAGCTTTGGCGGCACAGATCAAGATCGCCCGCGTGCTTTGGCTGTGAGCAACGGACGACTGGCCGTTCACGGGCAATTCAGCGTGATCGGTGACGGTCCCGCGACGGGCAACGTCGGCGGAGCGGAACTGGTGGGCTTCGGCGGTACAGATCTCTTCGTAGGGGTCTACAGCAGCAGCAATGGGGCACATCTTTGGTCCAAGGGGTTTGCGAAGAGTCAATCCTTGGTGCCAGGCGAGATCGATATCGACGCGGCAGGGGATGTCTATATTACGGGCAGCTATGGATCCTTTGGTGTCAACTTCGGTGGGGGAAGCTTGCCAGCAGGCGGCGCGGTGAACGCCTACCTTGCTCGTCTGAGTACTGGGGGGGCCCACGTTTGGTCCAAGGCTCTTGGCCCTGTGGGTGGTGAGAGTGAGGGGCATGACGTCTGTGTGTCTGGTGGAAACGTCTACGTTACTGGCTCCACAGGCCCAGGCGCTGATTTCGGAGGAGGTCTTCGCGACCCTCCTGGCGTCAACGGGGGCGTCTATGTTGTGAGCTACGACGGAACAGGCACGCATCGCTGGTCGCAGATTTACGGTGGCGCCCTCGGGGCCAGCATCGCTATCGCCGCCCCAGACGTCGTCACCATCACCGGCGATTTTGATGAGCCCCTTTATTTTGGTGGTGCGCTTAGGGCGTCGGCAGAGGCCGACCTGGATGGGTTCTTGTTACGACGGGTGGGGCTGTGAGGGTGACCAGAGCAACCTTGAAATGCGCGCTAATCTTCGCCCGATATCGGTACCCTTGGTCAGCTAACGCTTGCTCGCGAGTTGGGAAGCGATTGTCCGGACTCCCGCCATCATGCCGTTGACCGAGCAGTTCGTTTCCGCACTGGCGGCCATGAGGCTGGTCTCGCTCTTCAGATCGTAGAGCACTGAGGTGATGGCGCATGTGTCACCCACGCGGAGGATCTTGGTGGCGAGGGAGTGATGTGCAGCGAGGGCTCGACCAAGCTCGATCTGACAGGCCTGGTCGTAGCAATTCTTGTAGCTGCGCTTTTTCTGTTGTGAAAGGCGTGTGCGGAGCTGGGAACGCGGGATGACGCGCAGGTTTGCCACCGCCGCCACCTGGGTCGAAAGATACTCTGTTAGTTGATCGGCCACTCCGCTTTTCAGCGCTCGTGCCTGATCTTCGATGTCGAAGACGGCGACGATAGGTCGATCACCTAGGGTCTTGAGCGCTGGCGCCGAGATGGGACCCCTTCCGCTTGGCGTGAGTCGCAGAGCGAGGGTCTTCTTTTCAGCGGGCAAGGCGAAGCTGGCCCAAGCATCTTCGTGCCCAGAGAGCGAGGCGCCAACCTGCACCGTGGGAGCCTCCCCCACACGGTCTCCATGCTTGGCCTCCCCCATGATACCGAACATGAGGCCATAGAGCGCCAAGCTCGCGCCCCCTGTCCCGAGGAGGATGGGAGTGGTATCTACGGTGTAGTCATCGCTCTTCGATGAGCTTGCCATTGAGACCCCCACGATGGTCAGCACGGCACCCACAACAGCGCTGCCCCAAGTGAGCCAACGCCGGGAGTGATACCTGGCCACCGATGTCTCCACCCGTACATCGGTCGGCGCGCGCCCAACCATTTGCTTGCCTTCGGTGTTCTTGGTCCAGACCCAGGCGTTCGCTGGAGTGGTGGACACCGCCAGGGTCGACGCGACCTTTTCATGCCGAATGGTCATGCAGCCAGAGGCTATGGGGAACAACGCCACTAGCGCCAACAAGGCGCGCCAATGTGCAGTGGGCTTCATCGTCAAACTCCTTGTCACCCGCTGTATTACTCAGCGGGTGCGACCGATCTACCCAATAGGTCTCGTTTTAGCAATGCGAGGTTACCACTCCGATGCAGACGGAGGTCGTGGTCATCGAGGCAACGGCACCTTCGCAGGCTGTGCTTGCTACAATCGGTCGTGCACCCCCTCACAGAGCTCACCGTGCAGGTTTCACGCGTCGTTGGTAGAGTGGGTGCATGCAGTTGATGAAATGGCCGCTCTTGTTTGCGCTCAGCGTCGCCTTGTCTGCGGGTTGCGCGCGATTCGTCTCGTCGGGATCCACGAGCGATGCGACCGCGATCCCCATAGACAGCATGGTGTTCGACGGCGGCTCCCCATGGGACACTGCCGCTGATGCCATCATCGCCGATCAACTCACCGATGCAGCCACCGATGCAGCCACCGATGCAGCCACTGATGCACCCACCGATGTAGCACCCGATCTCTTGGGCCCACCTTCCTTCAGCCCCACTTCATGCACCGCCGAGGGGTGGTGTTGGGTGCTGCCCGAACCCCAGGGGAACACACTAACTGCCGTCTGGGGGAGCAGCAGCGATGATGTGTATGCCGTGGGTCGCTCGAAGACCATCATGCATTTCGACGGCGTGCGTTGGGAGGTTGTGGCCTCGGGTGTGGCGCCTGGCGAAACTATCTCTGATTACGGTGCGGTCTGGGGCTTTTCCGCCAGCGACATCTTCGTTGGCGGAAAGGGCGGGCTGCTTCACTTCGACGGCAGCACCTGGCAGTCCCACGATACTGTTGGCGATGGCTATGTTCCTCAGGTCTACGGGCTATGGGGCCACTCCCGCAGCGCGTTTTACGCCGTGGGAAGCGTAGGCTCCACCGAGGGGATCAAGGGCTGGATTGCTCGCTTTGATGGCAGTCGCTGGTCGGTGATGGAGCCAGAGCTCGACGACACGCTCCAGGCCGTCTGGGGCTTCGCCCCCTCGGATGTCTTCGCCGCAGGCAAAAACGGGGTGATCCTTCGCCTGGTGAATGGTGCTTGGCAGGCGATGAACTCCGGTACCACAGAGCAGATCAATGCTCTTTGGGGCACAACCTCTGATCAGCTCTTCGCGGGCACCGAAGCGGGAAAAATCCTTCGCTTCGACGGCAGCAGCTGGCAAACCCTGCACACGACCCAAGATGGTATCAACGGGATCTGGGGCCGTAGCGCCACAGACGTTTCTTTCGCCACGAGCGGCGGCGTATTGCACTACGATGGCGCCACGTTCACCCAACGCTCGACCTCCCCCGTTTACGGGATTTGGGGCCCTTCGGGTGGGCCGCTGCTGGCTGTAGGCTCTACGGGCACGATCTTCGTTGAGCAGGGCGCGACCTTCAGCCAGCAGGCTGGCGGTGGTGGACCTTCGTACACAGACGTTTGGGCGCGCTCAGCCACAGAGGTCTACATCATGACGTTCCAGGAGCTTTTGCTCTGGAATGGTGATGCCCTCTCATCCATTCACACCTTCCCGAGTTTTCCGTCGCGTGTCTGTGGGCAACCCGGTGGAGGGCTGGTGGTGATGGATGCGTTCACTCTCTATCAGCGAAGCCCTGCGGGGACCTGGACGAGTCGCCGCTCTACGGTCGCCCTAAACGACATTTGGTGTAGCTCTACCAGCGAAGACGTGGTTGGTGCGGGTCAGTTTGGTCATATCGAGCACTTCGATGGCACAGCATGGACGAGCGTTGATCTGGCAGATACTCTTAGTTTCCAGGGCGTCTGGGGCGAGAGTTCTTCGAATATCTACGCCATCGACTGGAATGGTGACCTCGCCCACTACGACGGTGTGAGCTGGTCAGTCTTGCCGGGTATAAACTTTGGCCCTGGAAGCACCGCCATCATTGGCCGCAATGCAAACGAAATCTATGTCTTGTCAGGCACCCTGCTGAGGGCATTCGACGGAACGGCGAGAGGCTCAGTCCAGGTCCTTGGATTTTCGGGCAAGGCCCTTGGCGGTTCACCTGAGCATCTATTTGCCTCAGACAGTTTAGGCAGCCTCTACTATCGTCTGGGCACAAAATGGGTCGCCGAGACTTCCCTTTCGCTTGACGCCATCAGCGCATTCCATGTGCGTGATAACAACGCCTGGGCTGTGGGTCCCCGCGGCATGCTCCTCCATCGCTCACTGCCGTAGATCTCAGCAAGCACAGCTCAAGATGCCACCACAGCCGTCGCTCTCACCGTTGATGTGACGTGGCGCTATTGCTCCTTCAGCGTAGACCTTCTCAGTTTCCGGGCCCTGTCGTGGGCAGGGGCCCCAAGCGCGAGGGCAGCTGCAGCAAGAAGTCGCTGTTGGAGCTGCGCAGGTTGGGCTGTCGGCCGGAGGACTCCGCCACCAACCTGCCGATGAGGGGCAAGCCGCGGCCGATCTGCTCCACCAAGCCCAAGCCGCGCGCGGTCGCTACCAGGATTGGATTGCGCGCGAAGGAGGTGCCACCGCGGTTCATCGCCTGCTGAAGATCCATCGGCGCGATGGCGCCACCAGGGCTCCAGATCTCGAGGCGATGATCGAAGATCCGCAACGCCACGCGACCGGTGAGCCGGTAATCACGGTGTATCAGGGCGTTGATCAGCGCCTCGCGTATGGCCTCCAGCGGGTATTCGCTTGTGTTCAGCTCTTCGGGGGTGTTTGCGCTCGCACAATGGGAGTTGCCCTTGACGAAGCTCATGGCACCCTCGAGGAGCTTGGCCAAGGGGCCCTCTAGCTCGAGCCGCTCGGCGACCTCGTCGCTGATGCGTGAGCCTGAAAAGCGCAGGGCGACCAGCCCCCATTCAGGGCGCGCCAGCTGGGGCAGTTCACCAAAGAGCAAGAGCCCCGCGGTGGTGGGCACTGCATGGCCGCCCACGACGGTGAGTAGGCCCAAGGTGGTGGCTACTCGTTCAACGCCGAGGCGCTCGGCGAAGGAGGGGGCGCGCTTTCGCACGAAGGCCTCGAGGGCAGCCCCATCGAGATCTTCGAGGGTTGAGCCGGCGACGGCGCTGCGTTCGAAGCCGCTGGGAGTAGGGGGGATGATGGTGGCCTCCTTGGTGGCGGTAGAGCTTGATCCTGCCCACGGTGAGGCCTGTGTGCAACTGGATTCGAATCCAGTCTTCTCGCGCGCAGCGGCAAGATGCCCGCTTTCGCGGGCATGACGGACGTGGTGAGAGAGTCGCGTTCGCGCGTATGCACATTCGAGGTTGTCGCGAAACTGTTCTGTCATTCCCGCGCACGCGGGAATCTTTTTGGTCCACTGGATGCCCGCTTTCGCGGGCATGACGGACGTGGTGAAAGAGTCGCTTTCGCGCTTTCGCGGGCATGACGGACGTGGTGAGAGAGCCGCTTTCGCTTTCGCGGGCATGTTCACCGCCCGTAGCGTCGCTCCAAGCGTTTGTAGAGCGCCTTTTTGGCTGGCGTGAAGGAGGTGACGCCGAAGGTCTTGCAGAGCTCGGCTCCTGGGCCCTGGCAGAGCTTGGGCAAGGCACGCTGCAAGCGCTTTCTTTCGGCGGCGCCTGATTTGCCTGCGAGCGCGAGCGTGAGCTGGGGCATGCCTGCTGAGCGGTAGATCGAGATCAGTTTTTTTGGCAGCTTCAACTCACCGAGGTAGCCATAGGCGGTGGCGTCTACCAGTGCGGCGTCTACCTTGCCGCGAGCCAGGGCGCGGATTGCTCGCAAGGGGCGCCGTGTGTGCTTCAGCGTGAGCGCGCTCGCAGGTAGCTTGCCGCCAAAGACGACGCGCGCGATGAAGCGCGGGGTGTTGGCCATGGGCGTGAGGATCGTCTTTCCGGAGATCTCCGCGAGCTTCTTGGCGCCACCCTCTCGCACCAAGAGATGATAGGTGAGCCCATTAGCAGGTCCCATATGCGCCACGGGGGTCAGCTTCCATGTTTTGCGGTGAGAGAGGTACGTCGCCAGGTCGGTGACGACGATGGTGGGTTTGTCCTGCTCCCAGAGCTTGGCACAGCGGGCGGGGCGAGTGGCGTAGGTGCCTTGGAGGCTCTGGGCGGGCCATCCGCCGCTGCGCTCCAAATGACGGAGGAATTTATCCACCACCGGCTGTGCTTGCTTCGCTGTGCCTGGGCCCCCCATATGACAGATCAGCAAGGTTGCTAGGACGAGCTGCACGGGTATCTCCTCTTGGTGTGGTGCGTCATGGGTGGATCGACGAGGCTCAGGGGCGATTATTCAGCTAAGTCTGCCTAAGGCTGGATGGTGACCTCGAAGGTGCCCTCTACGATGCAGCCCAAAGGGTGTGTGCTGGTGAAGGTGCCGGCGACATTGGAGGTGCTCGCGGCCCCGCCTTGGAAGGCGTAGCTGACGGTGCCGCCCTCGACGGCCTCACTCGTGGTGAAGTCAACACAGCTGCCCTCAGTGTGGCCATTGAGTTGAAATCCGCTGATGCTGTCGCCCAGGGCAAGGTCACGCATCGTTCCCGCGGTTGGTGTGCTCTCTACGCGCAAAGCGCGTGAGGGGCCAAGCTCGAAGGAGCCGTCCCAGATGCTGTCGTCACAACCCTTGCGGTCACCCACGCCCTTGATCACCCACTCACCCGAGAGGTCGGCGGTGCTGCCTGCGGTGGAGCAGTTGCGAGGTTCGGGGATCTGCAGGTCGAGCAGCTCGCAAGAGGTGAGCAGCAGCGGAAGAATAAGCCAGAAGCGCATCACGCTCTCCTTAGAGGATCACGGCTAGGCCACCAATGATGGCTTGTGGGTTTTCGGCACCGTTGATGGTGGTGAAGGTTATCTCGTAGTCGACGGTCGCTGCTAGGCGCACATCATACGTGCGCATGAAGATAATGCCGAGGCGGGCGAAGGCTCCAAAGCCCCAGGCGGTTTGAGAGCTGAGCTTGGTGGCGGTGGCGGGCAGGGTGCTGCCAAGTTGGGTATCGAGCTGGCGCTCGTCCCAAAGGAAGTGAGCACCCACGCCGCCGCCGATGAAGGGTGCGACGTCACCGAGGCCGAGGATGTAGTAGAAGCCGATGTCCATGGGTATCGCGAGGTAGCCCTCGGAGCCACGAATGGCGTCGAAGCGGATGCCAATGCGGGGCTCGATGGCGAAGTGTCGGGCTTCGAAAAAATAGGAGAGGTCGAAGGCCATGCCGCCACCGACGGAGTTGGCGTAACCTGCGCCCACAGGGGCGATGCCCCCGATGCGAAGGGCGGCGCTGTGGGTGGTCTTACGCCGCCGGTCAGGGCGCTCTTCAGAGGAAGTAATGGAGCCCAGCTGGGCTGTCTTGTCGGCGCTGGTGCCTTGGGCGATGGCGCTGATGACGCGTGTGGCGACGGTATCCAGCTCTTCGACGCGCTCGACGCTCATGCGCTGATTGGAGGTTTGCACGCCGCGGACGACATCGATCACGGTGGCCATCACGATGGTCTTCTTGCCGAGGCGGCTGGCCGACGACATCAGCACGAATTGCGCACCCACGCGCTGTCCTGCTGCGCGGGCGCAGGGCATGTCGGCGCAGGGCGTGAGGGCACCTCCCACCAGCTTCGCGTTGAGCTGCTGACGTAAGCCGCTGGCCAGAAGCTCGCGCAAGGTCTCAGCGGTGCTGGCTTCGACGCCAATGGCCCGTACAGGCAGCACCACCCAGCTCTGCTGGCTCGCAGCGCTGGTTTTGGGTATGGCCGAGATGAGAACGAAGGAGAGGATCCAGAAGCTAGGCTTGCGCATGCAATTTACTCCATTGCCTGTCTTTTGGTGGGAGGTCTAAGCAAAGGGCGTGCCGTAGGCCCGCTGCAAACAAACGTCGATCTTATCACGGGTTGGCGTCCCTGGTGCATCGAGGGCACTGTGAATGAGCAGCACACTGTCACTTCTGCCGCCCCTACCAGCCATAGATCTCGCTGAGGATTTGCGTGGGTCTTTCGTGGCTCTTGCTCAAAGCGAGCGCCAAGTGTGCAGCGGCGCGGATCGCCGGAGGGGTGGATGCGTTGAGGGTGTTGATGAGCTCCTCGAGCCCTTGGGGCCCCTCTTTGCGGCCATGCCAGCCCAGCGCGGCCACAGCAGTGCGCCGCTGGACGCCGTCGAGGCTGCTTTGCAGCAGCAGCTTCCAGAGGGCCTTGGGGTCGAGAATTCGCCCCCAGAACGCCGAGAGGGCAGAGCGAGCTTCGATGCGTACATCGAGGGCTGGGTCGTGGGTCCCCGCCACCAAGGCGAGCCCAGCGGCTCTGTGCTGGGTCGAGAGGATTCCGAGGGCGCGCATCGCCATGCGTCTCACGGTCTCACTGTGATCGGTAGCTTTCGCTTTCAGCAGAGCGATGGCTGGGGACACAGCTTTGCCCGAGACGTGGCCCAGGGCGTCATAAGCAGCCCAGCGTTCGGTAGCGTTGGGGTTATCGAGAGCCGTCGCGAGGAGCGTCACGGCCCCCTCACCAAGGCGGCCGCTCTGGTTGGCGATGCCTCGCAGAGCCGCGAGGCGCAGCTCTTGCTCCTCATCGCGCAGGGCCGCTGCGAGGGCTGAACGAGCCAACGTGAGCTTGCCGCGCTTGACCAGCGCCACGAGGGCTGCGCCACGCACACGGGAGCGCGGGTGGGTCGCCGCGCGTTTGAGCGGGGCGTCGAGGTGGAGCCGCTCGGCGACCTTCAAGGCCCGGAGGGCATCTGTGACCCGCCCCCGCGAGACGATATCAGCCAGGGGACGCTCAAGGCGTGCGCGATCTTTGTCGTTCACTGCGCTCAAGAGTTCGAGGGCCTGCACTGCAGCGCGCCAAACCAGGGGCTCTTTATCACGCAGCAGAGGGATTAAGGTGGGCGTGGCGCGGCCTGGGTTGCTGATGGCGGCGAGCTTGGCTGCAGCTGCGCGTACCTTGGGATCGCTATCTCGGGTGGCCGTGACAGCATAGCGAAAGAGGAAGGCGGGCTCCTTGGGGGGGCGTTGCACGATAGCGTGAAGCACGGCCGCGCGTACATCGGCGCTGCGCTGCCGAAGATAATAACGTGCCAGCCGCTCTAGGCGCGCGCCACGCCACGCCAGGGCCATGGCGACCGCCTCGGCGGCTGCTTGACGCATGCTGCTGTCGCTCGTGGTGGTGGCCTGGTCTGCCAACCAGACCGCCAGTCGCGGATTGGCCGTGGCCAACGAACGCGCGCATCCAAGGGCCTGGCGCCGCAGCCGTCCACCCTGCACACTCCACGCGGCGCCGAGGATAGCCGAAGCCATCCGGCGTTCAGGCGTCAACTCACTGCAGACGGCGTGAAGGGCGAAGCGTCCGATCTCTACGAAGCCTCGACGCATGCGCTTGGTCACCTCACCCCACCCTTCGGGGCCCAGCCGCAGCAGGGAGGTCACCGCCGCTCGGCGCACTTGCGGCGCGCGGTCGAAGCTGAGGCGCCTGAGCATCTTGAAGCGATCGTCATCGCCTTCCCCGAGCAGGCCCAGCCCTACCGCAGCGGCGCGGCGCATGGCGATGCCTGTGTTGCGGGGGCGATGGATGGAGGCGAGCTTCTTTAGCCGAGGGAGCATCTGCTCTGGGTTGGCGAAGCGTGCTTCGATGCCAATAGCGGCGGCGCGAAGGTCGACGTTGGGATGCTGGCCGAGGGCCTTGATGACGGGCAAGACCTGCTGGCTCTTGGTGGCGTGCGCGACGGTCTCGAGGGCGTGCAAGAGTTCAACCTGTCTTTGAGGTTTCTTCTCTCTGCCAAGCTCCAGGAGTAAATAGGTGGCGAGGGCGCGTGGGCTGCTCTGGCGGATCTGTTGCTCGATTTGCTCGAGATCTGTGGTGATAGGCCTCAGTCGCGCTGCGCTTGGGCTGTGTCGTGCGTTGAGGATTGCCCGATAGACCACCACGGCGCTGGATTTCAGCGCGCCGCGTACGATTTTCAATGCCGTCTTCTGTATCCGGTCATCGGGGTCCAAGAGCCCTTGGCCAGCCAGCTCGACCTGGGTCTTGGGGGGCAGCTTGGCGAGCATCGCCAAGGCGCGCAGTCGGATGGCCGCGGATTTATCCGTAGCTGCCCTCCGCATGGCAGAAGTGGCAGCTTCTCCGCCAAGGTGTGCCGCGAGTTCGAGGGCCAAGAGACGCTGCTCAACGCGCGCGTCCTGGGCACAGCGAGCGAGGGCTTTCCGTGTCTGCGGCGCGTCTCCTAGCAGGAGCGTTAGCAAGCGCGCGGCGTTGCGCAGCTGTGCTGGATCTTCGGTAGCCGCCAGGAGGATCGATGCGCCTTTATCCTTCTGTCCTGCGAGCACCAAGAGCGCCCCTTGTCGGGCGGCGGGGAGCTTGTTCACCAGCAGTTCGAGCCATGAGGGGATGCCGCCACGTTCCTCGTGGAGGGACCCCTGGAGGGCCTCGTCGCGAATGCTCGTGGTCATGGCTTTGGGCATCGAAGCCAGGGCAAGCCCGGTATCGAGTTCCACCTCACCAAAGGACCCAGGAGACCAGCCAAAGGCGAAGGATAGGTTGGGGTCGCCCCGTCGAAGCACCACCCGTGGTGTATCGGCGCGATCCCGCGCTACCGAGAGGTATTGTGTGCTAGCCAGGCGCGCGACGATGCCGATGTAGCCGGCGAAGGGCAGCG
This sequence comes from Deltaproteobacteria bacterium, assembly GCA_019314525.1. Classification (GTDB taxonomy): domain Bacteria; phylum Myxococcota_A; class Polyangia; genus JAFCZD01. The sequence continues at coordinate 19,425 of JAFCZD010000006.1, read as the reverse complement.
CGGCGAGGATCAGCGCGAGGACGAGCCAGATACGTTGGCTGCGCTGCACGAGGGTTTTTTCGCGATCGGTGACGGACTGGCCGAGGCTGCGCCAGATGCGCAAGAGCTCATGGGGGCGCAGCACGCCTCGTGTATCCATTCGGCGCTTGAGAGCCAGCTGTGCGCGCGCCCGACCGCGCTGAAGCGGCGCCACCAGGTCACGCACGGATTGGCGCAGGTAGGGGTGCATTAACGCGTACTTCTGGCCCACGTTTGGGACCGAAAACGCTCGCAAGAGGCCCAGCTGAGCAAGAGATTGCAGCAGCGTATCGGTCAAAGGTTGAGCCATGCCCGCCGCGAGGGCGATCTCTGAGGGGTCAGCGGCGTCGCGCGGGTTGTCGGAGCTTACGAGGACAGCGAGTACGCGGCGCGCACGCCAAAGCCCTACTTTGCTCGCGAGCCATTCGACGTAGAGGGTGGAGAGCACGCTCGCACCACCGGAGCGTTGATAGGCGCGCAGGGTGGTCACTTGCCGCAGCATCACCGCGTGACATACGTGCTGCATTTGAGCGGGCACGATCGGTCCTTCGGCGCAAAGCTCCTCAGCGATCAGCTCGGCGAGTCCACCTTCGAGGTAGCCACCACCCGAGAGCACGGTCTGCTCGATGAGCTTCGCTGTGGCCACACGATCGAGTCGCCCCAAGGTCACCCGTCGCTCGTCGGGGATGCGTGTTTGTTGTGCGATCCTGCCCAAGACGTGCAGGTTGTCGCGGTCGAGGGCGAAGACCTGTTGGACCTGGTCCTGTGAGCAGTTGGCGACCATCTGCTGCAGTCGTTCGCAGCTCTGTGCTTCGAGCCAGTTTGCTTGCTCGAGCTGGTCGAGCACCAGGACCACTCGGGCTCCGCGGGCCACGGCGAGGGAGTTGAGGGCTTGCCCCGTCTCTTCGGTAGGTTCGAGGGGGCGGGCGAAATAGCGCGCGAGGTCGTCGCGCAATTTATGTTCCCAGCCTGCGCTGATCTCGATATAGAAGGCGATCTGGCCCAGACGGCGTGCCTCAGGGAGCAGGGCCGCGAGGAGCAAGGAGGTCTTGCCGCTCCCAAGCTCGCCAGTGACGAGGATGGGACCTCCGATGCCCGCGCCGCCAGCGAGCAGCTCTCGGATATGGGCTCGTTCATCATCCCGAGCAAAAAAGAGCCGGTCCTCCCCTTCCCCGAAGGGGACAAGACCACGAAAGGGGCCAGCGCCGCGCGTAGTGACCATGGCCGCATCTTCACGCGTTCTGTGCAGGATCGCAACCATCTCCGACACCTGCGTCTTCAGCACCGATTGACCCATGATCTTGCCAGTGCTACCTTGCCCGCTGCCCCCTTTTCAGCAGCTGAGGAGCGCCTGGTTCACCATGAAGGAGGACGTCTCCCTGCTACCCCCAAACGACGAGCGCTGGCGCCCGATTTTTCGTCGTGGGCTGCGCGCGCTTCAGGCCGGTGATACCCTCACCGCGGGTCGCCTCTTCGAGAGCGGCCTCGAGCTCGCACCAGACCAACCTGAGCTGCTGATTGCGGCTGGGCGTGAGCGTATGCGTCAAGGGCGTTACCAACAGGCAGAACCACTCCTCGCGCGGGCCGTGGCGAGTTCACCCCAGAGCATCGCCGCGACGGCGCTTTGGGCGCGCGTCCTTGGGCTGCACCTCGATCGGCGGCAAGAGGCCTTTTCGGTGGTGCATCGGGCCCTAGAGGCTGACGCCGAGGCCGTGGAGCTGCACGTGATTCGTGGAGAGCTGCTCCTTGAGGATAACGCCATCGCCGCTGCGCGCGCTGCCTTCGCTCAGGCCATTGACGTAGACGGCGCGGATGAGAGCGCGCGGGTGGGGCTGGCGCGTACGTTCAACGCTGAAGCCATCGCGCTCTCCGAGGCTGGGGAGAGCGAGCCGGCCATCTTTGCGCTCAAGCGAGCTGCAGACCTCGACCCCGAGTGGTCGGGACCTCATGTGAACATGGGGGTGGTCTTTGGCCGGCTTGGTAAGTTCACGCGGGCGGTGGACGCTTACCTTGCCGCTCTCGACCGGGACGCCGAAAACCCCGTGGCCCTCTTCAACCTGGGCGCGACCTACCACCAGTTGGGGCGGCTCTCTGAAGCCATCGGTCCCCTGGAAGATCTCCTGACCCTGCTGCCCGAATATCCCCAGGTGCGTGTGGCCTTAGCCAATGTATTGGGTGATCAACGCCAGTTTGGGCGCGCCATCGCGCTCCTGCTCGAGGAGATAGAGATTCACCACAACTCAGCTGAAGCCTGGTCCGCGCTCGGTTTGGCCTATACATGCGCTGGCAACATTCGTCGTGGCGAAGAATGCTTGCAGCAGGCTTTGACCTGGGACCCAGGGCACTTCAACGGCTATCACAACCTCGCTGTGCTCTATGCGACACAGCACCGTGAGGTCGAGGCGCGGGCGGTGCTGCAGCGCGCGTATCACCTTGACCCACACCGCGCAGCGCTGCTCTACGAGAGCGATGAGAGCTTTCGGGAGCTTCGCCGCAGCGAGCCCGAGCTTGGCCCTGTTTAGGCGCTCTGGGCCTCATTTCGATCCACTGACTTAATGCAATAAATGCCAGGGCATCTCACCGACGCCATAGGTCTCCGCAACACGAGGCTCGGCCTTCCAGCGTCCATGGAAGTGCCCCTCTGCTGAGGTGGAGCCGGTGAACTCACCAAGGATGGCGTTGCTCTCGTCGACCCAGGTGCCGCGGAACACGTTCTCGTACTGGCGACCGCTGAGCACGCCCAGAGCGCGCCCTTCATTGTCGATGAGCTTGCCGAAGAAGACCCAATCGCCATAGGTTCGGCTGCGTCCATAGATGCCCTTGAGGTGTCCACTTACCTGGCCCTTGTTGTCTGCCCACTTTCCGGCCATCACGCCGTAACCTTTGGTATAATCAACCCAGAATCCTCCAAGGATCCCCTCGGGCCCCTGAGGTGAGATGCTGGCGATATAGCCCATCTTTGGCACGTCAGCCGCCTCTTGGAGAGGCAGGGGGGCAAAGTCCAAGTCGGAGCGCCCAAAGAGGGGCAGCTCTTCATCGAGTTGGTAGCCCCCAAGCTCACTATTGAGGGCGCTCTTGATGTCATCGAGGGTCTCGGGCGCAAAACCACACGCACTCAAGATGATCAGAGGAGTAAACATCAGTGTTTTTAAGCGCATATCAGCGTTGCTCCGTGGCAGCTCGAGCGGAAGTGGGGAACCCTTTGGTGAGGGTCTACGCCCACTGGGCCTTTCGCGTTACGCAGAAAACTCGGATCACGCGGCGAAGAGTCGCTGCACGAGCCAGAGTGCGCCCATGATGAAGAGCAGCCCGTTGGCCACCAGGAAGAGGGTTGGGTAGCTCTTCCAACGAGAGAAGAACCATCCCAAGGGCAAGAGTGCTAGCACCAAGGCCAGCTGGCCCGCTTCAACGCCGAGGTTGAAGCTCGCCAAGGCGAGGACCTTGCCTTCGCTGGGGAGGGGCGTCTCAGCCAAGATATGGGCGAAGCCGAGACCATGGACGAGCCCAAAGATCCCCACCAAGGGCAGGCGCAGCGGGCTCTGGGCCCACAAGAGATTTTCCACCGCGATATAGCAGATGGACACGGCGATGGTGGCCTCTACTGCACGAGAGGGGAGATCGATCCACCCCAGGGCTGTGGCTCCAAGGGTCACGCTGTGGGCGAGGGTGAAGGTGGTTATGATTTGCAGCAGAGAGACCAAGGGATGGCGTTTGTTTCCAGAGCGGGCGAGGGGGATCACCAAGAGCAGCCCCATCAGAAAGAGAATATGATCGGCACCGCCGAGGATATGTCCCACACCCAGCCCAAAGAAGGACGAGGCCTGAAGTCCGGCTTGTCCTCCGTCGAGTCGGAGTGTGCGCTGCTTTCTATCGAGCACAGTGGTCAAGGGGGCAGCTTCAGGGCCCCCCATGAAGGTGGCAAAGACGCGATGGTCGGGATCGGTGGAAAAGAGCAAGTCGTAGCGTAGCTCGAGCTCACCCACAGGGCAGCGGTAGCGGTAAAGTACCTTAAATTCACCCATATCGACGTGGCTCAGCGTCTCATGCAGGTGGCAGAAGCGCTTGTCTCCATTGTAGATCGATAGGTGCGCGGCGACCTGCTTTTCCAGGTCGTGGCGCTGGGCGTGATAACGGGCGACAGGTGGGGTTTTTTCCAGGTCACCGAGGAGGGGGGCAAAGGTTCGGCGCGAGCCCCTCAACTCCACCTCGAGGAAGCCTGCGGACGAGCTCACTCGCAGGGTGGCCGTGGTGTTGTTGTGTGCGTTGGCGCCTGTTGGCGTCATCAATACCACCCACAGGGTTATCCACAGAGGGGCCCGGGACTGTTCTCGTTTGTAAGACATCGAAAATATGCAGCTTTTCTTTTGTTGTTAACTTGCGCTGATCCACGGCAGCTTTTACAATTGGGCCGTTTTGTGCTGTCTTTTTCAACGTATAGCCCATGGGCAGGTATGCTTTGTGCTGGCGTGCGTTTCGTGCGTTTCGTTTGTTGCTTGTTTGCCTCCCGATCCTGCCCGTCACATCCCAGATCCTCAGCAGAGTGAGGCGCTGCCCAAGCAACCTCGCGTCTTGGTGGAGTTGGCGGATCGGCTGCTCCAGGTCAAGCCCGAATCCATCGCGCGACTCGATCGTTCGCGGGCGGCTCTGGATCAAGCGTTGTCCAAACACCCTGAGCCTTTTGCTGTCCATTGGCGCATCGCTCGCCTTTGCGCGTTGATGGGCAGACATATTCAGAACAAGAAGCAGCGTGTGGAGGTGCTCAAAGAGGGTATCGCTCATGCGCAGCAGGCCGAGCAGCTGGCACCCGAGCGGGTGGAGCCCCCCTATTTCCATGCTCTCAACGTCGCACGGCAAGCAGAGGTCGAGCGCAGCTTGAAGTTGATCAAGAAGGCAGCAGTCCTCGCTGAGCGCGCGCGGAGTCTTGATCCAGCCTTTGATCAAGCGGGGCCGCTAACCTTGTTGGGAAAGATTTACTTGATGGCGCCGGCCTGGCCGGTAAGTGTGGGGGACTTGGAGAAGGCTATTTCACTGCTCGAGCAAGCAGTGAGGCTGGCACCTCGCCCGATTACTCACCTTTTTCTGGGGCAAGCATATGCGACTGATGAGCAGTTCGAAAAGGCGAGAGTCCAACTGAAGAAGGCTTTGAAGGGGCCATTGGAGCAGCGTTGGCGTCGTGAGGCAAAGAAGGCGCTCGAGAGCACTGAGTTATGAGGACCAGGGCGATGAGGACCAGGGCGATGAGCACAAGCGCGATGAGCGGGTCGAGCCAATGATGAAGGTCCTCGCCAGCCTCCTTTCTCAGCGTCGCGTGGCCTGGGCGGTGGTTTTGGTGGTCCTTCTCATGGCCGGCACCTCTACCTTCTTGGCCATGCAGGTGACACAGGATGATAACCTGCTGGCCTTCCTGCCAGGGGACGATCCCGATGTGCGTCACTTCCAAAAGCTCGCCGCGAGCTTTGGTGGGCTCGAGGTAGCGCTGGTGGGGCTCGACAGCGGGAGCGCCAACGGCGTTTTTACTCATGATTTCTTGTCGCGCCTCAAGAAGCTCACGGCTGATCTGATGGGGATGCGTGGTCTCGATGGCGTCACGAGCTTGGACAACGTGGCCGATTTTGTCGCCAACGAGGAGAAGGGCGGTATCGTCACAGGGCCCCTGATCCGCGCGCTGCCCAGAAATGATGCTGAACTGCAGGCGCTGAGGTCGCGAGTCCTCGCGCGTGATCACGTCGTGGGGAATTTTGTCTCCTCCGATGGCCGCGCCGCGCTGATCTACTGCTTCTTGGCTCAAGGGAGTGATCCACGCCCCACGGCGTCGCGTATTCGTCGCGTGGTGGAGCAGTATTTTGATGGGCGAGTGAAGCCTTATTACGGGGGTGGGCCTTTCATCTCCTCCTACATCTTCGAGACCATCCGCCGTGACATGCGTCAGCTGACGCCATGGGCTGTATTGGCGATGGTGATCGTGATGTTGATCTCCTTTCGTGATTGGGTGGGAACGTGCTTGGCGTTGCTCTCCACGAGCTTTGGGATCGTCTTCTCCATTGGATTGATGGCCGCCTTTGGTGAGCCGCTCAACCTTGTTCTCAGCTCGATGCCGGTGATCCTCTTCGCTGTGGGCAGCGCCTATGGGATTCACATCCTCGCGCGCTACTACGACTGCGCACGGGATCCGGTGGGCGGTGGATCTTCGGAGGAGCGCCGCGCGACGGCTATCGCCGCCACCCTCCAGAGCGTCGGCCCCACGGTGCTGGCGGCAGGGCTCACTACCGCGGTCAGCTTGCTCTCGTTTCTCGTGATGGACCAGCGACCCATGCGGGTGTTTGGCCTCTTCACGGGCATCGGTGTATTGATGACCCTGCTGCTCTCGGTGACCTTCGTGCCCGCGGTGCTGCGGTTGACCCCTTTGCGGGGCAAGGTCACCAAGAGCCGGATCGCCGACCACCTCGTGCTCCCCTTCGTTCGTGGAATCCAGGAGCATCGCCTCTTGGCGGGCATCGTGTTGGTCACGATGGTCGTGGCAGCGGGTGTGGCTGTGACCCGCGTCGAAAATCGCATCGATTCCACCAACCTCTTTGCTCCAGGGAGCGCGCCTCACCGCGCCGACCGCTTCCTCTCGCGTCACTTCGGTGGCTCGCAATTTCTGCTGATGCACTTCAAGGGCGATATGAACGACCCCTTGGTGCTGCGTGAGTTGACCTCTGCAGCCGATCGCTTGGGGCAGCTGCCCCACGTTTCGTCTGTGATGCATATCGCCGACATCATCGCTCGCGCCAATGAAGCGATGGAGGGCCCCCGACGGGTGCCCGACAGCGTGGCCAAAGTTCGCACCCTGCACGCCTTCATTTCGGCCGAAGCTGGCGTCAGACAGCTCGTCACCGCGGACCGCGAAGAGGCGCTCATGCAAGTCAAGCTCGACACCAGCGATGCCCGCGAACTCGAGCGGGTCCTCGAAGGCGTGGAGGGCTGGCTGAAAGCCTACGCTGGGTCCTTTCGGGTCGTCTCCGCAGAGAGCGTGGCTGGTCGTGCACGTCTCAGAGAGTTGACCAGAGAGCGCATGCTGGTGGCGTTGCAAGGCGCTGGCGTTACCCTGGACAAGGCCCAGACGGTGGCCCTCGATGTGGCCTTTGCTCAAGCAGCGCCCACCCTAGATGAGCAAGCGGTAGAGGGGCGTTTGTGGCGTTTCATGCGTACGGAGGAGTGTGCGGCGCGGCTGCCGCCCCCCGATGATGAAGGCGATCCAGTGTTGGCTCTCGCGCGTCGATTGGTGAGCCTTGGCTCCCCCTCGGAGCAGGTCGCTGAGGCGTGGCAAGAGCGGGCTGTGGTGCATATCGCTAAGACCCTCAAGGTCGCACCAGACGCTGAACAAGTGGAAGACGTTTTGCTCTCAGTGCAGGCGCCCTTGACCCAGATCTTCGCCGACGAGAGGGCTCGTCAGCATGGTCACGCCGTGCTGAAAGCAGCCGGGGTCACCTTCACCTCGACCCAGAAGGCACGCGGTGAGAAGCTCGTGGCCGCGGCGATGCTCGACCTGACGCGCCCGCAGGTGTTGCTCCAAGGTGAGGTGGTCGGGGGGGTTGGTCGTAGCCTCCATGGGCGGGTCAACGGCTTGCCCGTGCTCCATCGGGCCCTCTCACGCAGCGCCCTAAAGAACCAGATCCGGAGCCTGGTGGCGGCGCTGGTGCCAGTGATCTTGATCATGATCGTGCTCTTTCGCTCGTTGCGGGTGGGTCTGATTGTGGCGGCGCCGACCTTCGTTACCCTGCTGTTGATCTATGGCGGCATGGGGATCGGCGGGGTGCGCCTCGATCTGGGGACGGCGATGTTGGCTTGCATCATCCTCGGAGCGGGCGTTGACTATGGCGTGCACTTTGTCGCGACGTGGCGGGGTGAAGATGCCAAGAGCGGGGCGTGCGCGGCGGTGAAGCGCTCCGGCGGTGCCATCTGGACCAACGCCCTGACGGTCTGCCTCGGCTTCTTCGTGCTCACCATGGGCGAAGCGCGGCCCCTGCAGAACGTGGGTGGCTTGACCGCTTTGGCGATGTTGGTTGCGGCGGTGGCGACCTTCTGGACGGTGCCGCTCTTGGCGCGTCGTGGCAGCTACCGCGAGCTCGCGCCAAATGAAGTGAATGAGCCAGTGAATGAGTTGGTGCCTCTGAATGACTTGGTGCCTTTGGGGGTCGTAGGTGAGGGGCAAGACAAAGAAGCGGTGGTTCAGGCCACCCCGAGTGGTGGGAGAGAGTGATGAACATCAAACGCAACATGAGGTCTTCCGCCGTCGTTCTGCTGCTCGTAGGTTTTTTTGGAGCAGGGGATGCGTGGGCGGATAAGCGCGGTGAAGAGCTGATGGCCTGCGTGGACAAGAACCCCGCGAGGTCAAAAGACCAGTATTTTGTCTACGATATGATCATCGCCGACCCAGGCCAGAGCAAACCTCTTGTCTTGGGCATGAAGGTCTGGATCAAAGATGGGATGCGCTTGGTGCACTTCATCTCGCCGGCCGACGTCAAGGGCATGAAGATCCTCTCCCGTTCACGGGCTCAGATGTACGTCTACCTCAAGGGCTATAACCGTATTCGCCGCATCACCAGCCACATGAAGCGACAGACCCTCTTTGGGGCCGACTACAACTACGACGATCAGATGACGCTGCGTTATGGGGACCTCTACCTCGCCGACTACACAGGCGAAGAGGGTGAGATCTACAAGCTGAAGATGAAGCGGCGCCCAGGCTCTGATGCTGTCTACGGCGCCATCGAGATGAAAATTCGCAAGAAGGACTGCTACCCTCTCGAGATGCGTTACCTCGATGAGAAGGGTCGTCACCTGAAGACCGAGACGCGCAGCAGCTACACCTGTCAGGCGAACAATATTTGCGAGCCCACGGAGCTGAAGATGGTGAGCCATGTGCGCAACAACCATTGGACGAAGATCGTGCGCAAGGAGTGGAAGGTGAACTCTGGCCTCTCCAAGCGTCTCTTCACGCGCCGCGCCCTCCAGCGCAACTGAATCGCAACTGAATCGACCGGCTGACAAACCCTCCCTTTTACGAAAGAGCTCTAGATGTCGCGTCCCAAGGCGTCGTATCGAATTCTAAGCCTCCTGAGGGGGGCCCTCGTTCTTCTCATCTTGTTGGGCGTCTCTCCGGGCGGCTCTCTGGGCGTTTCTCCGGCATGGGCTGAGGTCGAGCTGAAGTGGAGTGGGCGCTTCCAGACCGACCTGCGGTTGCGCACCAACGATATCAGCGTGGGACGCTGGCACGAACGAATGCTGGCGGAGCCCGGCATCGCGCGCAACGACAACGCCTTCCGCCTACGGCTGGTGGCCGAGGCGGACCGCTTCACCGGGGTTGCTGAGCTGGAGTTCGCCTACTACGGCTACGCCGTGGACCTTGGCACCTTCGACCAGCTGTGGCGACAGGACGTCGTGGATGGTTTTCGCATCCGCGCCAACGCGGCCTACATCGAGGTGCGGGACTTCTTGTTCGAAGGTCTGGACCTGCGCATCGGGCAGCAGGTGATCGCCTGGGGCGTGGGGGATCAATTCAACCCTACCAACGTGATCAACGCCTTGAACCTCGAAGACCCCCTCGCTTTTGGCGAGCAGCTGGCCAACGTGATGTTGCGCGCCGACTACAGCCCTGATGGAAACTTCATCCTCTCAGCGGTGATGGTGCCCATCTTTCGCCCTGCACTCTTGCCGCGTACCGCCGGCCTCGGCACGGTGCTGACGCAGCGGCTGCCCTTCATCGATTCCTCTGTACGCCACCGAGTGCACGTCGAGGATTGGTTCTCGCGTCGCAGCGGCTTTGACACGGTGCTCGAAGAGCTGCACGTCGTGACGCCAGAGCGCTCCATCGAGAACATGCAGTGGGCTCTGCGGATCGCGCGCACGGTGGGCAGCCATGACCTGGCGCTCCTCGGCTACAGCGGGCGTTTCGACATGCCGGCGCCCTTCCTCAACTACGCGCGCATTGACGCGACGCCCCTGTGCAACCCCACAGCGCCTGAGGAGTGCATCAAGGGTCGCATCCTTACGGACACGGCGCTCTACTACCCGCGCTTCTGGATGCTTGGTTTCAACGCCAGCGGTGAGGTTTTTAACCCTATGCAACTGATCTTCAAGGGTGCCAAGAGCCTTGGTTACCGCTTCGAGTTGGGGGTGTTCTTCCCACAGAAGGTCAGCCAGGCGCTGCTCCAGGGCACCCTTGACTTTGGGGGGGCGCTGCCCACTCAACCCTCAGGTGAATACTCCTACGACCATGGTCGGCCCTTGGTGGCTGACAATACGCCCTTCGCCAAATGGGTCTTGGGCCTCGACTACACCTTCAGTGAGCACGTCTATGTGAACATGATGTGGGTCCACGGCTTCCCTGACGAAGTGGGTGCTGGTGATTTTTTCCATGAGGGTTGGAGTGTGCGTGACGGTGGCTTCGACGACAGCCGAGCGATTAACGTGGGGCAGTGCGCGCAGCGCGTGCTCCTGCGCAACGCCGGTGGCATCGAGCAAGATTTTTCGCAGTGCGCCTACGAAATCTTGAAGCCTCGCCTCGGCGACTACCTCGTCGTGGGCACCGATTTTAAGTTCCTCAACCAGAAGGCCCTCTTACGTCTCTTTTTCATCGTCGATCTCATCGGCGTCTATGAGGAGCGCTACAGCGGCGAGGTGCAAGAGCGCATGCGCGAGCACCACCACCTCTTCACAGAGAAGGGCTTCTCGGCGGTGATCTTTCCCGAGCTGACCTACAACTTCGGTTCAGGTTTGGAGCTGTCCGCGGGCGCCATCGTCAAGCTCGGCAAGGAGTATTCGAAGTTCGGCGACCCCGCCGCGGGCGGGCATCAGATCTTCACGCGGGCGAGGTTTTCTTATTGAGGCTGGAGGAAGTTCCAGCTCTCAGGCACGTAGGAAATAGGACTGTCTGGGAGGACGCCGATGCAGCTAATTTGGATGAGCTGGCTTGTGTGTGGGTTGTGTCTTCTCATGCTCACCATTGCTTCCGCTATGACGGTTGTGCCTGAACTTGAAGCCGGGAGGCGTGTTGTCGAACTCGTTCTGCTTGGTTTAGGCATAGTATTTGGGGCTATCGCCTTGCTCTGCCACAGAAAGCTTAAGCGGACCCAAGATCGCATGCCGTTCAAACCGTAGGCCTGAGCTTCTGTGTGGAACGGCTCATCATTTTAGCCGAACAGGTCTAATACCAGTCGAGGGTATTGTGGCAGGGGCCGAAGGGCGGTGAGCAGCGTTTGTTCTGCAGGTCCCAGTTGATCCGCGTCATGGCACAAATCTCCACGGTGCCGTTCACGTGGGCGGTGGGTGTGGTGATGGTGTCACCTGTGGTGACGCAGCTGTGGCAGAGTGCGCAGCTGTAGCCTTCGCCGATCACATGCTCGTCGTGGGCGCCCGAGAGCGTCATGCCATCGCCATCGCTGCGATCGTCGTGACAGGCAGAGCAGCCGCCGGTGAGGCTCCCTGTCCACGTGGCGCTGCCGTTGTCACCGCGCCCGTTGCCGTGGCAGTAGACGTTGTTGCAGGTGTTGGCGTTTGCGTCATAGGTTGCCCCGGCCGCGATGCCGCCAAAGGTCACATCGCCCGCGTTGTCTGCGAGGTGCCCCGCGTCGAGGGCATCTTGGTAGTCAGGGTGACAGGTGGTGCAAGCGTAGGCTTCGTGGTTGGTGGTCATCACATGCCTCGAGTGGGCACCCACGCCCGCCGAGGTGCTGGCGGTGTTGTCACCAAGGTCTAGGGGCGGTGCTCCTGTAGTATTGTCGGTGCCGCCGTGGCAAAACGTGCAGTCCTTGCGCCAGCCTGGGTGGCAGCTTTCGCAACTTGTCCCCGCGCCGCCGAGGTAGGTGTCGCCATGACAGGCCGCGCCCTTGCAACTCTCAGGGCTGGCCTCGAAGTCTTTGCCGTGCACGTCGTTGTTTCCGTAGCCTGCAGGGTGGTTCGCGCTGGCCTGTACGATGCCATCGATGTGTAGGTTCGCGCCGATGATTTGATTGCTCGCGTTGACGACCTCTGAGTGGCAAACAGAGCAGGCGCTGCTCGCCGGGTGGGATCCCCCGGGGGGCATGCCATGGCAGCCGGTGCAGGTGACCTGTGTGCCATCAACGGTGGTCCAGGTGGGCGCGCTGTGCTGACCGCCGTCCATGGTCGCGCCATGGCAATAGGTGCCGCTGCAGGTGGTGCCTGTCCATTGAGGGTTGGCGCCGTCGCTGCGCACAAAATTGGAGAATGAGAGCTCTGCCGGTGCTGGGCCGAGGTGCCCTGATGCCTCGAGGGTCGCTGGCTTCACGTGGCAGTCGGTGCAGACGAAGGTCTTATACCAGCTCGAGGTGCTCTTGAGGTGCGCGCTGTGTGCACCCACATTGCGCAGGGTGGTGGCTGTGCCGCCCGCGACGGATTCGGGTGGTGCACCCGTGGTGTTGTCGGTGCCGCCATGACAGAAGGTGCAGTTGGTCTGCCAGTTGGCGTGACAACTCTGGCAGCTGGGCCCTGCGCCACCGAGCAGGGTGTCACCATGGCAAGAGGCTGTTTTGCAGCTCTGAGGGGCGCTGTTGAAATCTGGGCCATGTTGGTCGCCCGCCGCGTAGCCCTTGGGGTGGATCTGTGAGAGCTGCACCGTGCCGTCGATGTGCAGGTTTGCGGCGATGATTCGATTGCTCGCGTTGACCACGGCTGCGTGGCAAACAGAGCAGGCGCTGCTCGTGGGGTGTGTGCCGGCGGGGGGCATGCCATGGCAGCCGGTGCAGGTGGTTTGTGTGCCGTCGACGGTGGTCCAGGTGGGCGCGCTGTGCTGCCCGCCGGTCATGGTCGCGCCATGACAATAGGTACCGCTGCAGGTGGTGCCGTCGAAGCTCGGCGTGGCGTTGTCGCTGCGGCTCAGGGCGGAGAAGGAGAGTTCGGCAGGTGCAGGCCCAAGGTGGCCGGTGTCGAAGAGCGCGTTGGGGACTCGATGGCAGTCGGTGCAGTTGACGGGAGCACGCCAGGTAGACGTCTTCAAGTGAGCGCTGTGGGCGCCCACCCCACGGACACTCACAGCCGTGGCGTTGGCCACAGATTTTGGTGGTGCGCCGGTGGTGTTGTCTGCGCCGCCGTGACAGAACGAGCAGCTTGTTTGCCAGCCTGGATGACAAGTACTGCAGCTTGGCCCTGCCGCTCCGGCGAGCTCGTCACCATGACAGCTCGCGCTGCCGCAGCCCTCGGGCTTCTGGTTGAAGTCTTTGCCATGTAGCGAGCCTGAGGCGTAACCTTCAGCGTGGATATTTTCCAGCTGCAGCTTACCATCAATGTGTAGGTTGGGTGTGATGATCGTGTTCTCGCTGTTCACCACCGCCCCATGACAATCGGCGCAGGTGTAGCTCTGGGGGTGGGGCTCAGCGGGCGGGAAGCCGTGGCAGCTCGAGCAGGCCACCTGAGACCCATCCACCAGCGTCCAAATGGGGGAGGTGTGTCGGCCGCCTTTGAGTGTGGCACCATGACAATAGGTACCGCTGCAGCTTGTGCCATCCCAGGTTGGCGCGGCGCCGTCAGTCTTGCTGAGGGGCGAAAAGGTGAGCTCGGCGGGCAGCGCCGTATCCAGGTGTCCAGGGTCGACATAGGATTTTGGCACCTGGTGGCAGTCGTCGCAGCGCATGGGCGCGCGCCAATCCGAGCTGCCAAGGTGGGCCTGGTGGGCGCCAACCGCCTTGTTGTTGGTGGCTGTCTCGCCACCAAGGCTCCTGGGTGGTGCCGGGTTGGTTTTATCCCCATGACACACATTGCAGCCAGGCTCGGTGAGGCCAAAGTCTCCCAGGTAGCTGTCAGGGCGTTGCCCTGCCTCAAGGCGGTTAACGGCCTTGTCGAGCACCCCGCCGTCAATGATGGGCGTTGAACTGTCACTGCAGGCCCCCAGCAAGGCAGCGAGAGTCATCACGATCATGAAGTGGCGCATGGGCGTCTCCTAAAGTCCTACAAAGCAGCAGCACTTTAGACTTAGACGACGCAGTGCGTCTAGTCACCTGGAGTTAGAAGTCGCATAGCGTTCGTTCTCCTCCTGTTCAAAATAGATCAGGAGATCGCAGAGGAGTGTGAACCTGTTCATGGTTTTCGGCCTGCGGATGTGTCATAGCCTCGCTTTGTGAGAGTCGGTTTTTTCGGTGGTGATGGTACTCAGGGTAAGATTCGTGAGTAACAGTCATCAGGGCTAGTGGATCGTTAACAGGTGTTACCACCTCATGAAAAGTGTGTTGGAAATTCACACAAGTGATCTCATGAGTTTATGTGATGTCAACAGGTTAGAGTCTGGCGTGGAGCTTGCTTGCTACACATAAAACCTGAGTAAACCAAGAACGGCGGTACGAGCAGTAGGTATGCAGCGTTTTCTCACACGATATGCCGAGTCTCTAACCCAACATCCGGGTCGCTATTTGCTATTGGCCCTTGTCCTGGCTCTTGGAGCAGCCGTTGTGGTCACAGGGTTGCGTTTCGAGTCGAGCTATCTCGCGCTTCTTCCAGAAAATGCCAAAGAAATCAAGGCGATTAAAGAGGTGCGTCGCTTCACTGGAGGCACCTCTGAGCTGGTGATCGCCATTGGTGGTGACAAGAACAAGCGCTTGCCTTTCGCACGGCGCTTGGTGAAGCGGCTCAACGCCAGCTCCCAAGTTCGCTGGGCCCAAGCTGAGTTTCCTGTCGATTTCTTCGAGCAAGGCGGCCTGCTGCTGCTCTCGGCCGAGACATTGACAGAGATCCGTGACGAGCTCGGGCGGGAGATCCGGGCGGCGAAGGCCAAAGCCAACCCCATGCTTATCGATCTCGACGATGAGCAGCCAAAACAAGCGAGCCCCTTGGCGACGCTCAAAGCGCGTTTTAACGAACGTAAGCCTTCACGCACCCGCACAACGAGTGATGGCCGTTACCTGATGGTGATGGTCAAGCCCAACGCAGCCTCCTCCGAGCTTGCCGAGGGACGCCGCATCTTTGCCGGCATCCAATCCATCGTGAGCGACACCATGGGCAGCGCTTATGCGGGCCTCGAGGTGCGCTACGCGGGCAGCCTCTTGGTGAACCTCGAAGAGAATGAGCAGATGGCCAAGGACCTGTCGTTGGCCTCGTTGATCGCGTTGATTCTCGCCATCGGTCTGATCACTCTCGTGACTCGCCGGTGGGTGGCAGTGCTCATCGTTGGCCTACCCCTGGTTGTCGGAATCTTGGTGACGCTGGCTGTGGCGCGCGTGCTGGTGGGCCACCTCAATCTGGTCTCCGGCTTCATGGTGGCTGCGTTGGTGGGGCTTGGCGTTGACTTTGGGATCCACCTTTATCTGCGCTATCTGGATGAACTGGCGGTAGACCACACGAAGAGCGACGCACGCACCCAGCGTGTGGCAGCCATGCGACGTGCCTTGCCTGCTACTTTCAAACCCTGTCTCACGGCTGCCCTGACCACAGCAGGCGCATTCCTCGCGCTGATGGTGGCTGACTTCCGAGGGTTCTCCGAGTATGGCCTGATCGCCGCAGTGGGGGTGGTGTTGACCCTCCTCACCACCTTCCTCGTCTTGCCGGCCTTGACCGTGCTTCTGAAGGGCCGGAGCACTGTGGACAGGCGTGGCATGGCACGCCTGAAAAATACCCGCCCCCTCGCGCGGCCTTTGGCTTGGGCGATGGTGCTGGCAGGCTTCGGTTTCGCGATCTTCGCTGCCACAAAGACCTCCGAGGTGCGCTTCTACAACGATTTTCATCGACTCAAGGGAAGCTCAGCGGCAGTCGCCTTCGACGACTATATCACCAAAGAGCTGGGAGGCTCCCTCGCCCCTGCGCTGATCATGGTGGACGGTCTGAAACAAGCTCGCCGCGCCGAGTCGCTGATTCGGCAGCAGATCTCCGACCAGCGGGATGGGCTCATCGAGCGCGTGTTTTCATTGGCGTCTTTGGTGCCAAGCGATCTTGAGCGGCGCCTCGCGCTCAGCGGTGAGATTCGCCAGGAGCTGGAGCGCGCCCTCGAGCTGGGGGATTTCTCACTGGAGGATGCGCATCAAGCACAGCAGGTTTATGTCGCAGCAGGCGCGGAAGCTTGGGGACCTGAGGCTGTCCCGGACTTCTTCCGTTCCCGCCTGGTGGCAGCCCATGGCAACAAATACTTTCTGCTGCTCTGGCCTCGCAAGGAGCTGCGGAACGATCGTGTCATCGCGAGTTGGGCCAAAGATCTCGACCAGGTGATGCTTTCGCTGAAGCACGCAGGTGTGGCTGGACTTCTCTTGGATGAGAACCTGATCGCGGCCCGTGTGATCTCGCTGATTCGCGAGGATGGGCCACGTGTGATGGTCGTGGCTGGTCTCGTGGTGCTGCTGATTCTCTTTTTGGACTTCCGCCGACCCTATCATGTGCTCCTCGTAGGAGGATCGGTGGTGCTGGGTCTGACCTGCATGGTGGGGGTGATGGTGCTCTTCGAGATCCCGCTCAACCTCTTCAACGCTGTGGTGTTGCCCAGCGTCCTTGGAATCGGCATCGACAACGCTGTGCACCTGATGCATGCATATCGGGCACGCGGCGAGGGTTCGATTCCCAAGGCTGTGGCGACTGCGGGTCGTGCTGCCTTGCTCTCCACCGCCACAACCGCCATTGGTTTTGGGTCGGCCATCGTTGCTCATCACCTGGGCCTGCACCAGATGGGCTTATTGGCTTTGATCGGTATCGGTACCACCTTTGTTACGGCTACCGTGGTCTTGCCGGCGCTGCTGCGAGTCCTCGAGAGCGATGGGCGGCCAGCGGTGGCCGTGGTTCCAGGCTTGGCTCGAGCGTTTGCCGAACGCAGCGTCGAGGCCGCTCAGAGTGGCATCCATCAGGCTGTGTTTTTCGCTAGTGGCATGGGCGCTTCCAGCGCCCGCCAGCAGAGTGTTCAGCGCGCCAAGGTTGGACGAGAACGCTCCACTGCACGCTCCACACGTTCGGCGGCTTAGCTGACTTAGTAACAATCGCTAACTGCTACCCTGCAGCACCCTGTGTGCATATACTCCTTGCGCCATGAAAGAGCCCCTTCACCACCCCCGGTACAGCTTCATCAGCTCGCTTGGGGAAGGGGGACAAGCCAACACCTATCGAGGGCGCGATGATGACACCGGGCAGGAGGTGGCGATCAAAGTGCTCACCCTCCGTGGCAGTCAGTGGAAGCGTTTCGATCTCTTCGAGCGTGAGTGCGATGTGCTGCGTGGGCTCGACCACCCTGGCATTCCAGAATTTCTCGACACCTTTGCGGATGAGGACCAAGGCAAATATGCGTTGGTGATGGAGCTTCTGGCGGGTGAGAACCTCAACACCTGGCTGGTCCGCAGGAAGGTCTTCTCCGAGGAGGCGATCTGGCGCCTGCTCGACCAGGCGCTGGAGATTTTGCACTACCTTCACAGCCGCCTGCCTCCCGTGATCCACCGCGATATCAAGCCCGCGAATTTGATCCTGAGTGAAGAGGACGAGCTGGCCTTGGTGGACTTTGGCGGGGTGCGCGTGGCGCTGCGCCCTGAAGGGGGCTCGACTGTGGTGGGGACCTTTGGCTATATGGCGCCAGAGCAGCTCTATGGTGAAGCGTTGCCTACCACCGATATCTACGGGCTGGGGGCGACCTTCGCTGCTTTGACCTGTGGTGTGGAGGCCGACAAGCTGCCGCGCAAGGGCTTGAAGATCGACCTTGAGCAGTTGCTCACGGCTGGGCCTTTGCGTGACGTGCTCCATGGCATGCTTGAGCCGAACCCAGCTGAGCGTCTGAGGGACAGCGAGGCGGTGCGCGCAGCCATTAAGCAGGCCCATCGTGTCGCGCTTGCAGTACCGGCGTTGTCCACGCCCGCTCCGATCTATCCCCCCACTGATAAAGATAGCGCAGCGACAATCCTGTTGGGCGTCTTCGGCACCCTTGGCTATATGGGGCTACTCGCCGTGGAGGTGGTGCTCTGGCCGCTGATCTTCACGTTGCTCTCCCTCGGGCTTTCACGTCGCCCTGACCGTCTCAACGCGCTACAGCGTGCGTCAAATCGGTTGCGGAGACAGTTGCGGCAAGGGCAAATGGCGATGAAGTCCTTGGCCGAGGGTCGGCCTCATGGGGAAACACCCAAGCGTCTCCCACCCAACAGGGCCCAGCATCGCCTGCCTCCGCCGAACTCCAAGTCTCCTTCTAGTGACCCGCACCGTCCTCGGCCACGGGGCTACGGTTCTCGAGGCCATCGAGGGGGGCGTCAGGGATCGCGCCCTCGACGCCACGGCAGGCGGCGTCGGTAGTTTTGTCAAGGTTCGTCTCGCTGGTAGTACCAGCCACATCATGGTCTACTAGCGACCAACCGAGAGGGTGCTGTTGAGAGACGAGCATAAGAAATCTACAGAGCTAGAAGAGAGCGAGCTGCGTCATCGCTCGTTGGTGGAGAGCAGCTTTGATGGCTACTTCCTGCTCGATGCTGCCAGCTCTAAGTTGATCTTCATCAACGAGGGGCTCTGTGAGCTCTTTGGCTACGAGCAGCAGGAGGCGCTGCAGAAGAGCCTCTGGGAGATCGTCGATGCACGCGATCACGTCAAGTTGCGTGCGCGGCTCAAGCTACACTTCGCGGGCAAGCTCTCGGGGCGCGATCGTATGCGCTATCGAGCGGTGCACAAAGACGGATCGATTCGCGAGGTCGAGGTCTCCAACTCTGTGGTCACCTATCAGGGCAAATCCGCGATCCAGGGCGTGGTGCACGATCTCACCGACTCTCTTCGTCTGCAACGCCAGCTCCTCCAGGCGCAGAAGATGGAAGCCATCGGTAAGCTCGCAGGGGGAATCGCCCACGACTTCAACAATTTGTTGATGGGCATTCAGGGCACCGCGTCGCTCTTGTTGCGGGAGCTAGGTCCTGACCATCCCCAGCGTCAGCTGGCAGAGAACATCGACCGCTACGCGCAGAATGGCACCAATTTGACGCGCCAGCTCTTGGGCTTCGCCAGCGGAGATGGCTTCCAGAAGCACGGGATGGATCTCGGAGGGCTTTTGAAGAGCAGCGCCGAGATGCTGGGGCGCACCAAAAAGGACGTCAGCATCAAGGTCTGCTGTGAGCCTGACCTGCAGCCCATCTTTGCAAATTGCGGGCAGATAGAACAAGCGCTCCTGAACCTCTATCTCAACGCCTGGCAGGCTATGCCTGGTGGAGGGGTCTTGGAGATCCACGCGGAGAACGCCACGCTCTCGCAACCCTTTGGCAAGCTCGCGGTTGGGAGCTACGTGCGTGTCACGATTCGCGATACCGGCCTAGGCATGGAGGCAGACGTCCTTGATCGCATTTTTGATCCCTTCTTCACCACCAAAGAGCTGGGTTGTGGGGTTGGGCTTGGACTTGCCTCGGTTTACACCATCGTGCAAGGCCATGGAGGCTCTATCGAGGTTGAGAGTTTTCCTGGCTCAGGCACGACGTTCACGATGCTTCT
>JAFCZD010000432.1 GCA_019314525.1 Deltaproteobacteria bacterium | reverse complement strand
GCTCGCGCGGTCCGTCGTAGCTGGGATCGTTGACGCTACACAGACCGCAATCGTAGTTGCAGAGGCCGTGGGAGAGCCCGTTGTTGATCAGAAAGCTTCGTCGGCTCCTCATCGGTCGTCCTCACCTGAATGTCGGCTAGCTCAGCCCGCAGCGGTTCTGCTGCGGGAGAGGATGGCTCAACCAGGGGATAAGAGTGAGTGGTAGCGTCTTTTGGTCCTTGGATCTACCGGGTCCTTCGGTGGTGGAAGCTACGGATCTCATTGGGCCACCCAGACTGTCTTTTTCGATCCCCATTGCGATCTATGCAATTCTACTATCGTCGACAGTCGTTTTTTGGATTCGATAGGAATTTCCCGAGGATGTGTGCCCGCTCCTTTTGATAAGACGGCTTTCGAGCCAGAGCCTTTTGGCAAATTCGTCCTGCTGCAGCTCATCGCTACGGGTGGCATGGCGGACATTTTTGTCGCTCAAGCTAGGCGACCGCATGGCCGGCGCCGCTATTTGGTGATCAAGCGGCTTCGGCGAGAGCTCGCTGACGATCCCTGCTTCGTGGAACTATTTCTTCACGAGGCGAAGGTGACTGCCCTATTGAATCACCCCAATATTGTACCGATTTACGACTTCGGCCGAGTAGATCGCCACTATTTCATCGCCATGCCCTGGGTGCGGGGCCCCACCCTCGCCGAAATCATCGCCACTGGGGCCACAGATCGTCTCTTCCCCTCGGGCTTGGCGTGGGAAGTGGCGATTCAAGCTCTTGAGGCCCTGGACTACGCTCACAGCCTCAAAGACGCGAAAGGCCGTGCCTTGGGCTTGGTGCACCGGGATATCAGCCCAGGCAACCTCATGATCGACGCTGAAGGAAAGGTCCGCCTTTTAGATTTTGGCATCGCGTCTACGCGCGGTCGGCCTCATCCCTCGCTGGGCCGTGGAAAATTGGCCTATATGTCCCCAGAACAATGTCGGGAGGAGCCCGTCGACAAGCGTTCGGACCTCTTTGCGGTGGGAATTGTCCTTTGGGAGCTTCTGGCGGGCCAATCCCTCTTTCATCGCGAGTCTGCGGCTGCCACGATGGTCGCTGTGAACGAGGCACCGATCCCTCTGCTCCACGAACTGCGCCCCGATATCCCCAAGAACCTGAGCGGGTTCATCGATCATCTACTGAAGCGCCCCCTCCAACATCGCCCGCAAGATGCGAACCTGATCGGTTGTCTGCTGCGCATGGCGCAACCCCCGGCCCGGGGGCAAGCCTGGGGAGAGCAGCTGCGTTCCTATATCAAAGCCCATTCACGCAACCACCCGCCCCAGGCCTCTCGCGTGAGGCGGCCTCCGCAATAGATTTGGCAGGTGCACGGCGCCAGGGGCCGTCATAGACCTTAGGCGTGTTGCGCTTTCCCCGTGCGGGTATCCACGATGGGCTGACCATTTTCCCACTGGGGGTTGTCACGGTCATCGGGATGCAGCTTAGCCTTTTCCCTCGGAATGACCCCCCAAGCGGAGTGGTCGATGCGCGCATAGCTCTCTTTGGCTTCGTGATTGAAGGGGCACCACCAAGCCTCCACGATCTCGATCAGTTTCGTGGTGGAGCCAATGAGCTTCAACGCCTCGGACTTCATCGGGTCTACGGTCTCGTCTGAATCCGTCTCGATGGCGTAGCGATTCACCTCGTCGAGGTTTTGGGCGCCCATCATGCCGAGGTGCCTGCGAACGAGGAAATTTCCCATTTTATTGGTGGGTGTCATCGCCGCCACAGCTGCGCGTTGCAAGAGTCCCCCCAATCGGGATTTTTTTGGCTTTGGCTTGTGGGACTCCTCCAATAGGTGGGTGGTATGGCGAAAGAGCGCTACCGACGCCGGGCAGTACATCTTGCAGTTGAAGATCCAAAATGCGCGGGTCCCTTTTAGGAGCTCGAGGGCAGTAAAAGGAGACCATTGAAAACGGGAATCCATCACGATTTGTGTTTCCATGGTGTAGCGATGGGATACCCAGGCTGGCAGATAGTCCATGATGGAGCGCCGGCTTCTTGCACCCGCGAGGGCTAGGCTCGCGCGCAATAAGACGTTGCCTCCCACGGTAAATGGGATCGTGGTGGCAATGGGAAAATAGATCAACGGTACCGCCATCGCTCTTTTCCACACGGGCTGGCTGAAATAGAACTCTCCGATGGTTAGGCATGGATCGCACGAGGGTCTTTGCAGATCCGGCCCCTCGGCGGGTTGTTCGTTGAGAGCTGCTTGGGTTGCGCGCATGGGAGCCTCCTAGAGGGCGTCGGCGGAAATGATGAAGCGTTCAGAACCAGCACCGCGGACTGCTTATGCCATCGTCCGAACCAGGTCAAGGTGCTGCGGCGTGGGCCAAGGCTTATCGGGCCTTTCGCTGCTGCGCGGCGCGCCGTCGAGCAGCTGGCGTCTTCTGACGCCGAAGACCCCGTCGCGCAGCCCAAATAGCGAGCTCGGCATCAACCCGGTATGACGAGAGGGAGAGCTTATGACCGATGCCAAAGGCCATCCCTTGATTGTCCACCTTCTTTCCAAGGGCATCAACGAAGCGCGCCTCAAAGAGCGCGGGTCGCTTGTCCAAGGGGATGGCGAAGGTGATCTCGCCGCGCGACGTGACAAGAGGGGCCATCTCGTGCCAGGACTTTCCGTCCAGGGTGTAGCGCATGCGCGCGGCCCAGGGCTTATCACCGAGGAGCGCGTGATGAACGTTAACGCGGATCGCGTCTTCGGCTCCATTGGAGAGTTCGTCGATAGAAACCCCACCCTCATTGAGACGGGAGAGTCGAATCCGCTCTCCGTCATCCATGGTGATCGTACCGCGCCGTACCCGACGCGCTACCTCATGGGGAGCCTGGAAGCCCTTGCGGTCGTTGGCGCGCAGCATCGCTCGCAGCTCTGCCATGATGCGGGCTTTGGGCTCGCCCTTTTTGACGCGTTCTAGTTGCCACTGAACATGGTGCCAAAGGAAATCACGCTGCAGCTCTACGGGGGCGTTGATCTCTCGCGCCTGCTGTGCCACCAACCGCAAGCCCTCACGCCGCGCCTTTTGGTCCAGGCCAGCCAATCCCTTGTCGAGCAGGCCTTTGACGGCATCCAGCAGTTTCCTTGCTGCAGCGCGATCTCTTTGTTCTGCAGGGTGTAGGGGGCGCAGCCTGCGCGCGAGCGCATGCTCCTTGGCGATAGGTGAGAGCTTGGAGGACTCGGAGATGAGAGCGAGGCGTGCGAGGGCGTTAAAGACGTCGTAGCGCGCGGGGTCTTTGACCTCGGCTTCACCACCGAGACCCATGCGGTAGGTGGCATTCTTCTCCGCGGTCTGTCCAACTTCTCGCACGGTCTTCCAGAAGGCGTGACTCTCTCGCGAGCCCTGTGCCATGAGCTGAGCTGCTTGGTCGTGATCAAAACCGAGGTGTTCCAAGGCATGCCGAGTCATCTCGTGCTCGAGTGTTTGTCGGACCATCTTTCGAGCGCTGAGGAGTGTGCGCTCGAGGGCCATGCGCTCCTTCCAGGGAGTAGCCTTGCGCATCAAGCACGCGAGATCTCCCAGGTAGTAGTTTTCCAGCACAAAGGTGGCTTCCTTGGCAAAGCCGGGCGAGGCCTTTTCGTGATAGCTGTATCGAGGGTGCATGCGGTCAACAGTGCTGGCTGTGCCATGATCGAGGCTCTCGAAGAGTTCGATATTGTCGAAGGTCACCGAGCCCAGCGCCACCCGCGCCCAGAAGGTGCCGGCCAACTCGCTGGCCTTGCGCTTGACGAGCTGGGTGTAGAGCTCCGAATAAGAGAGCGGAGCTTTTCGCTTCTGTTCACGGCAGAGCCGTTGGTTGGCGTGGTCGAGTAAGGCGCCCAAGGCCTTCTTGTTGTGACGAACCTGAAAGAGGTGGGCCAAGCGCAAGAAGCTTCCTCCACGTACGAAGAGCGCGGCCCGCTCCTTGTTGCGGTGAACCTCTTTGGTCTTGGGGTCTGTGTGCGTCACCTCGAAGCTCTCGTTCAGGTCGAGGATCGCCAGGGTGCGGTTGGTGCGCACGCCGTTGCGGTGCAGATACTCTGAGAGCATCATGTCTCCGATGGCGTCACGCAGCGGGTTCTTGCCGCTACCATGCAGCGAGTTGTCTGTCTCGCCATCTGGACGCAGCCCAGTCGCGATACCTTTGATCTGCACCTCGAAGATCCCCTCCACCTGGCCGTTCTTGCGATCCTTGACGACCAGATCACCGATGAGCAGCGCCCGACCATCCCCTTTGACCCAACCCAGCTTATCGCTGTAACGCGTGGCGAGCCCAACGTGACTGAACGCTCCTCTCGCGATCTCGTCGGTGGTGGCCGCGCGGAAGGCAAAGGCCCGCCGCACTTTATTGTGCAGCGCTTTGCTCTCATGCCCATGGCGTCCTGTGCGAATGCCGTGCTGAGCGAGGGCATCATGGTTCAGGGCAAAGATGCCAGCCTCTCGTTCGTCCAACGCTACGAGCGGCACGCGCATCGCGATGCCAGATGCCGCACCAAAGCGGTCGGCCGAAAGGCTATTGGAGAGCGCGTTGACAGGCTTCGTTGGGTGAGACGGACGCCAACGGGACAATTGGGCCGCGATGCCTCGTTGCGGATCCCACCGAAGCTCGCCTCCATCGAAGCGCTGCAACGCGCCATCTGCGCCAACGTTGGCTTCAGGCTCGCGCGGCAGGCCGAGAAGGCTCTGGAGCGCACCGCGGTAGGCCATGCGAAAGCCGCGGATCACCGATGGCACCGTGCCAATCTCGGCACGGTGTATCAGCAAAGCGTCTCCCCATTCGAGGGGCTTTCCAGCCACGCGCTGAGCTTGCGCCCCATTCACCTGCAGCGGGTTACCCAGAAGGTGCTCATAACCCGCTGCCGCTTGCGACAATGGCTCAGCCGCCACGGGGGAGGGCAGCGTTAGGATAGCGAGCAGGAGGCTGATGAGGCGCGCTGAGGGCATCGGCTCCTGGACTTGCAAGTGGTGGTCCAGTTTGTTCTTTGAAAATTCAGTGGCTTACAAGAGAGGGAACGCGCCGAGTGGTCACTCCAATGGTCACTCTGGTGGACGGGTGGTGCGGAAGGCCCTTGAAGCCGGCGTGCTGTTCAGCCAGCTCAGGAGGTTGAGGGGCGCGAGGGCTTGGATGGAGCGTGGTATCGGAGGTGTCGGCGCCACACAAGGGCAGAAAGTTGGCCACGGTGAAGAGGACCCCTAGCAGCTCGTCGCCTCTTCGTCAAAGTGATCATAACGTCCCTCCTGCTCAGCGCCTCTGTTGGCCCTGCGCTCGCCGAAGGGTTGAGCCGCAGCGACAAGCTTGGTGTGCTCTACAGCAGCCAGTTCGCCTTCGACCGCCGGGGAGTGCCCCTAATCACCATCGGTGTTGCCCAGGGGCACAAAGAGGTGGTGGTGGAGGGGAAAGCTGGCATGCGGGTCTTTCCCGAAGGGGAGGATGGATCGGAGGTGCTGGGCGGCAGGCGGTGGAAGATTGCCCTCCGCGCCTCGACCACGCAAATCGCCAAGCTGCGCCGTGCGGCTGATAGCTGGACAGGCCGGGGAGTGAAGGCCCGTATCATCGAGGTGGGCACTATCTTTGGCATCAAGGGGCGTATCTTCGATAACCGCGCGATGTTGCTTACAGACGGTCCCTATGACAATAAGCGCGTGGCGAAGGTGAAGGCCGAGAGCTACCTCGCCAAGGGCTGGATCGACAAGGTCCTCACCACCGCGCAGCTCAAGCGCCGCCCCTCGGCTGAGCTGGAGGCGACGGACCTCGCCTCAGGGACGCGTATTCGGCTTCGAGATGCCATCTGGTTTGCGCCCAAGAGTCGGAAGGGCAAGCTGCGCATCGAGATCGGCGGGAAGAAGGGCCACACCTATTGGGGGCGGCTCACGGTGACGGTGGATCGACAGGGCAAGCTGGCTGTGGTCAACGCAGTAGCGGCCGATAAGCTGCTCGCAGGGTTGGTGCCAGCGGAGATCTTCCCCTCGGCGCCAAGCGCGGCCCTCCAGGCGCAATCCGTAGCAGCGCGCAGTGATCTATTGGCGAAGCTGGGCACACGACACTTTGTGGATCCGTATTTGATTTGCGCCTGGCAGCATTGCCAAATGTACCGGGGGGTTGGGCACGAACATCCACGCACGACCGACGCTGTGCATGCCACCCGTGGGTTGGTGTTGGCCCAACC
>JAFCZD010000083.1 GCA_019314525.1 Deltaproteobacteria bacterium | reverse complement strand
TGCGGGGCCTGTCTTGCCTTCGCCCTGAAGGCCAGGCACATCGAGCCTGGTCTCGAGCTCGAGAGCTGCACCCTTGGTATTGCCCGAGGCCCACGCTGTATCGGCGGGCAACGTGTTGGGGTTCGCCTTCTTGGGTGGCGGGGTTGGCTTCGTGACCTTGCTCTTCGCTGGCGTCTTCTTCTTCTCAGGACAGCCAGTCACTGCGAGAGCGAGGCTGAGAGCAAGGGGGACCACTAATAACCTGCGCATCTCTTCCTCCGCGATTCGGAAAAACATCTCAACAGACACCACCATTGGAGCCAGTCGAGGACGTTGATTCTTCTGGTTCAAACGAGCGACAACGCTCGAATTCGCCTTGTTTGCTATGGATTAGCGGCAACGCTATGCCAATTCATTGGGAATGTCGACTGCACGCTTCCAGAATTGCCCCTTGAACGCTAGAAGATGCAGTTTCTGGTGCAGGTGTCGTTGGATGTAGTATAAAGACATACAGTCTCTAGCACAGTGAGGAACGTTCTTGATCTCTACCAGCCATCATCCCATCTCTGACCGTCGTCGCCGCCCACGTGCACGCATCGCTATCGCTGTGCGCCAAAAAGTGGAGGGTGAAGAGTTTCTCTGCCAAGCGGCCAATATCAACACCCATGGGATGTTCCTGGCCAAGGTCCACAATGATGGGCTGCATCCGACGGACGGCAAGTGTTGGCTGGAGTTTTCTCTGCCTGAATCAGAGCAGCTGATTCGCATCAAAGGTGAGCTGGTGTGGCAAGAACTCCAAGGCTACTACCACTTGATGGCCATACGCTTCTTGGTGATCGCGCCCTCTCACCAACGCCTCATCACCCGCTATGCACACGGTGAGCCCCTCGCCGCGATCTGGCCGAGCTTCCTGCCACCGAACTAGTGGGAGATGACGGGTTGAGTTACTTCAACTCTACAGTCACGCGGTCACGCGCGATGACGCGGAGCTCGCCGCGCTCGAGGCCCGAAGTCTCAAAATACACCCGACGCAGACGAGCGAGGTCTATCTGCAGTCTGGTTCTCTTAGTGTTTCCAGCCCTTGCCAACTCGGAGAGAAGAGAGCCTGGCAAGGTGAAGGCACCATTTTCGCGCAAACGACAACGCAACACGACATCACGCTGGGCATCCACGATCCGCGCCTCAGCGTAGAGCACATCACTCTCAGACCCATCACTCCCAGACCCATCACTCCCAGACCCATCACTCCCAGACCCCTGCAATGCCTGCCAGCGCAACTCTACAGGGTCTCCCTGACGTAGAGAGATGGGAGCATCGAGGGGCTGAGCACCCACGCTCTGAAGTCGTGGCAGCGTTGGGCTCTCAGCACGCACAGAGAAAGCACCCACGGCCTCGCTACCACGGGTGGTCGCGAGCACAGCAGAGGTCTTGAGCACACGATCAGATTGGGCCTCACCATAGATAACACCAGAGATAAAGGGCAGAAGACCTGGGAAGTGCTTGGGCACGAGGGAGATCTTCGCCCCACTGGCGGTCTCGACCTGCAAATCGCCCGCCTCGAGAAGCTCAACATTGGCGAGCTCCGCCTCCTCTTCGAGCACACCCTCCTCTTCAAGCTCGACCGTGAGGTCCTCTAATGTGCACTGCTCCTCGGCTGGAAGCTTGGCGGGATCGAGGGGCAACGCGAGGAGGCGCTCAACCTGGCCACGCTGCAAGGCGCTATAACGAACAAATTGTGCGGTGGTCAGCAGCTCGAGGCCCGATACGGTATCAGAGGACGCATCAGATGAAGAGAATGTAGGAGATAATGCCTGGTTGTGGGTATAGGTCACCGACATCAAGCCGAAGCTCTCTGTAGAGGAGGAGGTGGATTCACCCACATCGGGCTGGCCACAAGCCACGAGGCCCGCCAAAGCAAAAAGCCCAATAGATTTCAGTGCTATACTGTGCATCTTCCTGTGCATCTTACCATGTATCTTGCGCATGACTCTCCTTGGCGCGCCGTCTAACAGTGGTAAGAGTTTCGCCACTGATGGTTGATCCCGCGTCTGTTCTACGCCAAGCGAGGGATACACTTCTCCCTCGATGCCATTATAACGCCCTGGTGGGTTGGCTCAAGCCCCCTTTCTTATCCTGCTCATCGATGGGTCTCGAAGACCCGTCTTGGGTGAGGGATCCGAGCCATCGACAATAAGCTGCGAAGTTTTGCCTCTTCCGGTTAATATTGGTGACGTGGAACGACTGGGTGACATCCTACTGCGCACCGCCAATGTGCCAATGAGCGCTATCGAGTCAGCCTCGGCCCGCTGCGCCCAGAGCGGAGGGCGCATCGGATCACGTTTAATCCTCATGGGTTATGTCAATAGTGACCAGGTAGCACGGGCGTTGGCTGAACAGCACTCTGCCATCCCCGTGGGAGAACAAGCCTATCAGCTCGTCTCCAGCAAAGCGCTACGGGCTGTGCCCAAAGATTGGTGCCGACGGCTTGGGCTTTGCCCCCTCGCTATCGAAGGCAACTCCCTACATTTGGCCATGCGCGATCCAGGCGATCTGCGATTAATTGACGAGTTGGCGCGGGGGCTCAACTACCTGCTCCGCCCCTATGCCACCCCCGAGCTGACACTTTACAGCCAGCTCGAGCGATTGATGGGGATCCCGCGCCCAGCCCCCTATAGGATGCGACGACGATCCAAGAAGAAAGAGGAAGACGACGATCTCACGATCACTATCGATGAGGATGAAGAGATCGAGATTCCCAAAGCCAGCGCGGCACCACACCAAACACCAGCGCTGACAAAGCACCAAACACCAGCGCTGACAAGAAGACCCACCGGACCCGCCGACCCACGCGTCCTGGTGCAACCGCGGAAACGCAAGCAGCGGGACGAGACAGCCACCACGCTCAAGGTGACCCAAAATGGCAAGGATGACCTTGAGCTGGTCTTTCTCGACGAGATCACCCGGGACGGATTCTTCGACGCAAACCTGGACGAGATCGAGATCGATGTTGATATCACGGGGGATGATGGCAGCCCCGGAGGCAGCTCACCGCTGAGCGTCGACGAGGTGATGGGGTTGCTCGAGATGGCCGCTGACCGCGAAACCATCGTCAAGGCCCTGTTGCAACCCGTGCTCTCTGGGTCCTCTCTTGGTCTCTTGCTGCTGCCCAAGAAGGACGTCGCGGTAGGTATCGCGGCCTGTGGCTCGGAGATCTCCCCGTTGCAGGTGCGACAGCTGATGCTGCCGCTTTCGTTTCCATCCTCTGTTGTTCAATCCCTGAAGACCAAGCGTGTGGTGCGAGCAACCACCGAGGATGACGCGCTACAACAGATGATCGCCACCTACCTGCGGGCGCCAACGCCCAAAGAAGCGTGTGTGGCGCCGGTGATTATCCGCAACAAGGTGGTCAACCTCGTTTGTGTGCAGACCGACCGTGGCTTTGATGACAAGGCAGAGGGGTTCCTCGAGCGTATCACCAACGCCGCCGCTGACGCCTATATGCGTTTGTTGGTACAACGCCGCCGGAAAAGATAGGGCACGCGACAGCGCCAGAGAACCTGGGATTACACCATGACACGCCAAAAATCGCCTGCCTCGCGGCTAAACGAGGACTTGAGCCCCCTACACTGGAATGATGAAGCCAAAGCCAAGCTTCAGCTGCTCGATCAGCGCTGCCTGCCAAACGAGGAACGTTGGCTCAGCTACAGAGACGACGCGGCCGTCGCAGAAGCCATCAAGACTATGGTGGTTCGAGGAGCGCCGGCCATCGGCTGTGCAGCAGCCTTCGCGCTCGTTTTGGGTGCCGAGGGTTACCCCGACGACGCCCAGGGCTTTCGCCATGCCTTCGCCGCTAGCTTCGAGCGCCTCGCCGCCTCCCGGCCCACAGCGGTCAACCTCTTCTGGGCCCTGGACCGCCAGCAGAAGGTGATGGAGCACGCGCTCGCTTCAGGCGCTGACCCACGGCGTGCGCTGCGGGACGAAGCCCTCGCCATCTGGCGCGAAGATATCGAGTCCTGCCGCCAAATGGGTCGTCACGGCGCCAAGCTCTTGGGCAAGGACGCCAACGTGCTGACCCACTGCAACGCCGGCGCTCTAGCCACGGGAGGCTATGGCACCGCCTTGGGAGTGATTCGCGCGGCCCATGAGGCTGGCCAAGGCGTGCACGTCTACGCCGACGAAACGCGACCCTACCTACAAGGAGCGCGCCTCACCGCCTGGGAGCTTCAGGTGAGCGGCATCGACGTCACCCTGATCTGCGACAATATGTCTGGCGCGTTGATGCGCCAGGGAGCCATCAACACGTGCATCGTCGGCGCCGACCGCATCGCGAAGAACGGTGACGTGGCCAACAAAATCGGCACCTATATGGTGGCCGTGCTTGCAGCCCGCCATGGGATCCCCTTCTACGTCGCCGCGCCCCTCTCCACCATCGACCTCGAGACGGCTGACGGTGATGCAATCCCCATCGAGGAGCGCTCGGCTCGCGAGGTCACACACGTGGGAAAAGAGCGCATCGCCCCTGAGGGCGTCGCCGTGAGACACATCGCCTTCGACGTCACCCCTGCCGAGCTGGTGACAGCGATCATCACTGAGGCGGGTGTGGCTGAGCCTCCTTATGAGCACTCATTGCCAGGGCTCTTCAGCTCATGAGCGCCCACGCCTACAGGGTCATGATCACGCCGAGGCTGAGGGTGTAACCTACGCTCTCCTCACCCTGAGGCACGTCGAGGGTGACTTGGTTGAGCAGCTCGAGCCATGAGGTGAGCACCACGTTGTAGCCCACAGCCACCCCCCCAAAGACAAAGGCGCTCTCTGGTCGAGTCACCATACCCATATCGGCCTCGACCAAGAGCTGGTGATCGGCGCTCATTGTCCAATAGGCGCCCAGGGTGGACGCCACCTCCCACGCAAAAAGAATGCGGTGGCCTGTGTCGGTCTTTTCAGGGTGCGTGCCAAAGGCCACGCTGGTGCGCAAATAGAGCCCCACGCCCTGCCGTTGACCATCACTGTCGAGGTTGAGCTCGACACCGGGCTCGGCCTGCCAGCGTTGGAAGTCCTCGCCCCCCCCATGGTTCATGAGCATCAGGTCAAGATCGAAATGCTCCGTGTTCACCACATTGCAGAGGCCACCAAGGTGAATCTCAGCGTTGAAATCGCCGCTGCTCAACCCACCCTCCAGGCTCGTGCCCACCACCAGCGAGAGGCGCTTTGTGAGCCCATAGCCAAGGACCAGATCGCTCACCGCCGCTCCTGTGGTTGCGCCTGGATCGGCGACTCCAAGGTAGACCTCGGCGTCGATAGCCCCCTTGTCGAAGGGCTCCGTAGTGTCAGCGCTGTGCCCATGCCCAGCGCAGAACCAGCTGAGCGAGAGGGCGGAGAGCACAAAACAGAGCCGCATCATCGCGACACCTGCACCAGCTTGGCCTGCTCTAGCCGCAACATGATCTCGAAGCCCTGAACACGCAGATAAATCGCTGATTTTTCAGGAAGGACTCGCTCCAACTCCACCAACACTCCAGGCAAGAAACCCATATTGAGCAGCTCTCGCCGGGCAGAGCTCGCCCCCAAGACCTGAGCCACGCGCCCCTGCTGACCTGGCTTGAGGCTCGCGATGGTGAGTTGTTCGCGATCAATATCGCCCTGGTGAGCCTCCTTGACAGTGCATCTCAAAGCGCAGGATTCACCATTATGGTGCACCAAAGAGCAACGATGGAAGGTCTCGAGGAAGTGCTGGCTCTCCGGACAAACCCGCAAGAACTCCAAAAAACGCACCATATAATCGAGCCCCTCGCCTGAGAGGCTATGTTCCATCGCGCAAGCATCGGTCTGGGCCAACGCCGCTGGCATCTTCAGGACATCGGTAAAAAGATGAGTCAGCGCCTGATGACGGGCATAGACGCGGCGCGCCTGGGCTGCGCCCTCGTCTGTGAGATCGATATACTCGCGTTGCACATAGCGGATCAGCCCGAGGTCTGCCAAGCGCCGCATCGCGGGAGTCACCGAGGCCGAACGCACCCCGCGAGCACGAGCGATATCCCGCACTCGGGCCACCTTCTGATCCCGCACCAACTCATAGATCGTCTCTAAGTAGTCCTCGAGTGAACCGGTCAGTGGTTGAGCTTCTTCTGTGGTGGCGTCACACATGTAGGCGCCTCTACCAAGCAGAGGCGCGTCTGTCAACGGATATCAAAGAGGGCGGATCAAGGGAGGCCCGATCAACGTAGATCGAGATCAAAGGGGAGAGTGTTGTTGCTCGGAAGCTGCGAAGTGAGCGCAGGCACGCCCGTGCGCTGCCACTGCTCCCCATCGAAGAAGACGCCAAAGAGCCGTTGGCTGTCGTCGGAGAGCAAGGTCACGACGCCACTTTGGGGGCTGACTTGGCTGTGCATCAGCACCGACTCGAGTTTCCCCATGTTGAGCACCGGCAGCTCGCTCGGAGGCGTCCAGTCGCTGCTGCTCTGCGTCCATGAGAGCCACTTCAGCGTGCCACCCTCGTCGCCATAGACACAGACGGCCGTGCCATCAGCCCAACCCACAGCGCTGGGAAAATCACCATGAGCGTCATCATCATAGTCGTATATTTGGCTGTCATACTCTTTGAGCCCCACCCAGCTCTCGCCATCCCACGTTCCAACGGCGAGTCGCTCGCTTCCTCCACCGAGATCCACGAAGACTGCAGCGATGTTATCAGAGCCTGGGCGTGGATCCGCCTCGAGATCTACGAAGTAGGTGTGCCCACCGTAGACACCTTCGAGAGGCCGCAACTTCCACGCTCCTCCGCTCCATATAGCGCTGTGGAAACCGAGCTCCTTGCCGCCATTGCGACCAAAGGCGACGAAAAGATCCCCCGAGTCGCCCTCATAAGCGCCGTCAAACGCACGCGTAGAAACAACATCGGTGTCCTCGTTGCGGTTCAAATCGTTGGTCAGCTTCATGTGGGAGCTTTCCTCCCAAGCCTGCCCATCCCAACGCAGGGCAAAGAGATCGTCGGCCTTGTCGGAGTAGAGCAACATCAACTCATCGCTTCGTGGGCGAGCCACAAGCTCGACCCACCACACCACGTCACCATCTGACACGGCGGCTGGCAGCCGCTCCAAACTGCTCCACTGCCCATTGGAGAACGTGGCAAAACGGGGTGCTTTGGCTTGTGCACCCACCACGAGCAAGAGATCTCCCGACTCCTCCTCGCGCCCGAGGGCCATATCGCGAATCTGCCAGAGGTCATCGTTGCTGGGCTCTTGGCGTAACGCGGAGACCTCTGCCCAGCTCCCTCCTGTGAGCTGCCAGACCTCTGTGCGCTCTTCCCCATCGGGATCAAACCCCTTGAGCAGGAGCACTTCGCCATCATCATGAAGCTGGGTCTGAACCCAACGTAGATCAAGAGCAGCATTCGGAGACACAGGCCCCGCTAGCCAGGAAAGCCCAGCGCTGTCCCAGCGGCGCAGCTTGGGCAGCAAGCCATCTTCGGCGAACACCAAGCGGCCCACGTTCACCAGAAGCGACTGGTCAAGTGCAGGGGTCGTGTCCGAAGTCATATCGTTGACAGCACCCCCATCGCCGCCATCGCCGACATCCCCATCATTGGCTTTGGCATCGTTGGCCTTGGCATCTCCGTCCCCCACGTCGCTGCTCAGACCGTCGGCGTCAACGCGAGAATCAAAGAACTGCAGGTGCTCGTTGGCAGCGTCCCAAAAGACATGAGTCCGATCCGACGCCCCTCCGTCCGTCAGTTGCAGTTGCGGACCTGAAGTGTCAAAGCGACAACCTGACAGACCCAAAAGCAAGGATAGCCAAATCAAGGTCCCCCAGATCATTGGGGCTCGCCATTCTCCTGAAAGTTGCATAGTGCCCACAATCTTATCACCAACAGCCTCCAGCTTCGAATCCTTCTCCCCTTGCGAGCTAAAATGATGCTGTCCCCAGACCTCCCGAGATGGGTGCACGGCGAGATCCAGAGCTTGACAGGCCTTCGGCGCCATGTAGACTGCGCCGCTAGGTTGCATGGGGTTTGTTGCCTCATGTTCGCATCCGGAAATCCGGACTCTCCCATGCCCGCGGGCCTTCAAGTGCTTTGGCCGCCCGCGGCAGGGTAAAAGGAAAGACAACGATGTACGCTGTCGTAAAAACAGGTGGGAAACAATATCGCGTCGCTGAAGGTGACGTTATCAAAGTGGAAAAGCTCGAGGCCCAGCTTGGAGCCACCATCGAGCTCGATCAGGTGCTGATGGTCGCTGACGACGAGAGCCTGCAGCTCGGTCATCCCATCGTTGAGGGCGCCAAGGTCTCCGCTGAGATCGTCGATCAGGACCGTGACCGCAAGGTGCTGATCTTCAAGTATCGCCGGCGAAAACGCTACCGGCGCAAGGCAGGGCATCGCCAACCCTTCACCGCCCTGAAAATCATCGGTATCACCGCGTAACGATCACGGCCCAGGAGACAGACAGATGGCACATAAAAAAGGTCAAGGTAGCTCCCGCAATGGCCGCGACTCTAACGCCCAACATCGGGGCGTGAAGCGTTATGGCGGCGAACTCGTGCGTGCTGGCAACATTATTGTTCGTCAGGTTGGCACCAAAATCTATCCAGGTCGCAATGTCGGCATGGGACGCGACTACACGCTCTTCGCCCTCGAAGACGGCACTGTGCGCTTCGAGAACTTCAAGAAAACGAAGAAGCGCGTCATGATCGATCCCGTTGAGAAGGCTGAGACCGCCGAGCCTACGACTGCCGCCGCTGAAGCCTAGAGCGACAAGCTCTTAGCAGGCAATCCCGTGTAAATATGCGTTTTGTTGACGAGGTTAAGGTCTATGTCCGCGCTGGCAATGGCGGCGATGGAGGGATCTCCTTTCGTCGTGAAGCTCATGTGCCGCGGGGCGGTCCAAATGGTGGTGATGGGGGGCATGGTGGCGATATCATTATGCTCGCCGACCACAACCTGACCACCCTGCTCGACCTGCGTTATCAGCGTCACTACCGTGCAAAAACCGGTGTGCGCGGCGCTCCCAATGATCGTCACGGAAAGAACGCTGACCCCCTCGAGATCCACGTCCCCTGTGGAACACTGATCTACAACGCCGACACGGGGGAGTTGATTGGAGATCTCATCGAGGACGGTGGATCCATCATTGTTGCTCCAGGTGGACGGGGCGGGCGTGGAAACGCACGCTTCTCTACCGCCACGGACCGCGCACCACGCACCGCTGAAACGGGCACCCTTGGGGAAGAGTTAAACCTGCGCCTCGAGCTGAAACTGCTGGCAGAAGTTGGGCTCGTCGGGCTCCCAAGCAGCGGTAAATCCACCCTTATATCGATGGTTTCGGCTGCAAAACCAAAGATCGCGGACTACCCCTTCACCACCCTCGTGCCCAACCTCGGCATGGTCTCCCTCGACTCAGAACGCTCCTTCGTCATGGCTGACATCCCAGGCTTGATTGAAGGCGCATCCCAAGGAGCTGGCCTCGGTCATCGTTTCTTGCGCCACATCGAGCGCACCCGTGTGCTGCTCTACCTGCTCGATGATCGTCACCACATCCTCGGCGAAGAGGGGGATCCCCTCGACGATCTCCAGATCCTCGAAGGGGAGTTGGCCGCCCACGATCCCCTGCTCCCCCAAAAAGTCGCACTGATCGCGTTGAACAAATGCGATCTCCTCGACGAGACGCGGCGGGCCACACTGGAACAACGCTTCAAGGATGCTGGGCGTGAGGTGCACTGGCTCTCAGCCGCCACACGCCAAGGTCTCTCTGAGCTAAAAGAAGCGCTCTATGGTGTCTTGGCTGAGCAACGACGAAAAGCCGAAGCTGACCCAGACTCTGACCCAGACTCTGACCCAGACTCTGACCCAGACTCTGACCCAGACTCTGACCCAGACTCTGACCTAGGCTCTGACCTGGAGTCCGACCTAGGCTCCGACCGGAACCTCGAAGCCTAACTCCCTTTATAGACGGGAAATTCTGCCGGGTGCTCGCGTTGACGCCACGGGCGCAGACGTGGTATATCACGCGTCTCGGAATACGGCTCGCACAACGTCCAATCAAGCGGTACTGACGACTAGACCGGGAATCGGTCCAGGGGGTTGTCATGCGTAGGAATTCGTTTGTAATTACATTCAGCCTCTCGGCCCTCCTCTTGGCAAATACTTGGGCAGTCAATGCTCGAGCTCAAGGTGATCCCACTGAGGCAAAACCGGCTGGTGCACCAGCGGCAGCTGCACCAGCGGCAGCTGCACCAGCAGCAGCTGCACCAGCGGCAGCGCCTGAAGGAGCGGTAACGCCCCAAAATGCCCGCGTTCAACTCAAGGCCCTTGAGCAACGGGTCAACGAACTAAAAGAGCGGATCTTCCGCTCCAAGGCACGCCTCAATCTGCTCAAGGAGACGGTGCTCCATGGCGTCATCGCCGGGTCCCGCGCCATCATCCGCCACAAGAACGAAATGGGCAGCTCCTTCCGCCTGGTGAAGGTCTCCTACGCGGTGGATGGCGCACAGATCTACTCCAGCTCCAACGAAGACAACCTCAACGAGAAACGCGAATTTGACGTCTTCAATGGCAGCATTGTGCCTGGTAACCACACCATCAGCACCGTGATGGTCTTCCGCGGGCACGGCTATGGCATCTTCACCTACCTCAAGGGCTATCGCTTCACGGTGCGCGCAAGCTACACGTTCACCGCCGCTGAAGGTCGGCAGAACGTGATCATCACGCGCGCCTTCGAGCGTGGCAACGCCACCACAGAGCTCAAGGATCGCCCCGCGATCAAGTTTCAGCCCACCATCTTCAAAGTCGGAACCCAGCAAGCGAGCAAAAACGAGGGCAAGTGATGACCCGCACTGTTATTCCCGGCTGGGTTCTTTCTCACCTTGGGATCAGCGTCCTGCTCATAGCGTTTAGCGCTGAAGCAGCCCCCAGTAAAAAGCTCGAGAGCGAAGTCTACGACATCGAGCAACAGGCCCAGAGCCTCTCGATCCGCTTCAAGACTTCGGGCACCACCCAGCCACAGCTGGCAGAGCATCGGCTGGTTGATGCTGAGGTGCTCTACAACCTCAAAGACTACGCCCGCGCCGCGATCCTGCTGCTGGACTATGTCCGAAAGTACCCAAACTCTCGCGGGTACCCCGAGGCGCTCTTTTATCTCGCAGACTCCCTCTTCCAGAAGCGCGACTTCCTGAGCGCACGACGATACTTCCGCAAGATCGTCAATGAGGTGAAAGGTCAGTACTACCAAGAGGCGCTGCAGCGCCTGGTGGAGCTCTCTCTGCGCACCAACGACAGCACAGACGTCAAAGTCTACCTCAACCTCCTCTCCAATGTGCCTCGTCACCAAATGAAGCCGAGCGTGCCCTATGTCATCGGCAAATATCATTTCTTCGCCAAAGACCTCGACGCCGCGCTGACCTCCTTTCGTGGCGTACAGACCAACAACAAATACTACATGCACTCGCAGTACTTCATCGGCGCGTGCCTGGTCTCCAAGAAGCAATACGCCGAAGGAATGAAGGTCTTCAGCGCCCTGCTGAAGGTTCAGCCGCGCACCTCCGGAGATAAGCATATCCGCGATCTAACCCACCTCGCTGTGGGGCGTTTGCTCTATCACAACAACAAGATCACTGAGGCCATCGACGAGTATCAGAAGATCTCTCGTCGCTCCAAGGAGTTCGACGCAGCGCTCTATGAGATCGCCTGGGCTTATATCAAGGCCAAGAAGCTGGAACAGTCTTTGCGCGCCCTCGACCTGCTTACCCTAGCCCAGCCGGACAGCCCCTTCGTGCCTGAGGTGAAGGTCTTGCAGGGCAACCTGCTGATCCGCCTCAAGAAGTGGGGCCGCGCCACAGATCTCTTCACCCACACCCGTGACAAATTCGTGCCGGTGCACAAACGAATGAAGCAACTCCTCGACGAGCAGAAAGACCCCAAGGTCTTCTTCGACGTCTTGCTCGCGCGCAACCTTGGGCGCGGCTCCCTCGCTTTGACCATCAACGTCCCAGACCTCGCCCTGCAATGGGTCAAGGAGCGTGACGAGGTCAAGCGGGCGCTGCATCTGGTGCAAGATGTACGAGACGTCCGTGAGACCATCGACGAGGCCAAGAAGCTCATCGCGCGCCTCGAGCGCACCGTCAACTCCCCGGCCAAGATCCGCATCTTCCCCGACTTTGCGACGGCCAAACGCCACACGGTAGAGGTAGAAAACCGTCTGGCGCGAGCTCGGCGCGCCATCCTCCGACGCGAACATGCTTTGGTGCATGCGGTGGTCTCGGCCAACGAGCGGGCGAAGCTCGATGGCCTCGCGGCACAGCGAGCCGACATCGAGAATGAGATCAAGAAG
This sequence comes from Deltaproteobacteria bacterium, assembly GCA_019314525.1. GTDB lineage: Bacteria > Myxococcota_A > Polyangia > JAFCZD01. The sequence goes on along the minus strand of JAFCZD010000083.1, from coordinate 2,292 downwards.
CTCCCCACCACCACCGATAGCTTCAACAAGCGCACGAAGAAGCATGTGGGCCGCGCGGAAGCCCTCGCCAAACGCCTAAGCAAGCTCTCTGTGCTGGTAGAGGGCCTCAAGGCGGAGCTGGTGGCCGCAGAGAAGTATTTCGCTGACACAGCGGGAAGCAAAGCCCCCGCGGCACGTGAGAGCTTCCGCAAAGAGGCCACAGAGATCCGCACCCAGATCAAGACCCTCGACAGCGAGGTCGACGAGCTGCAACAGCTCTTGGAAGACGCCCAACGCATGGCCGGCGTCGGCGGCGCTGAAGAGGTGGCAGAACGCAGCACGAAGGACGACTACCGCCAAATCGCGCAACGAGAGCACACTGAGCTGCAGAACCTGCGCTCTCGCCTCTCGGGCAGCGCCGCGGCGGAGTTTGACACCCTCTCCCGTCTAATGGCGCGCTGTGTTCAGGTAGACACGCAGCTGATGGCCTTCAACAAGAAGCTCGAAGCGGGTGTTGATGACAAGCTCTCAGTGATCCGCAACGTGATCAATGAAGAGAAGGCGCACATGGCGGCCTACGACACCGAAGCGGGGGAGTATACAGCCCAGACCGACCAGGTGGCAGGCACGATCACCTACGACGGTTTTCAATCGGTCGCCAAGCGCTTTTACGACATCGTGGTCCGCTCCGATGTGGGCGTGATCGATGTGGCCTGGGCGCTCAAGGACGCCAAGACAAAACAAGTTTCGAAGCTGGTTCGCCAGCGTAAGATGGACCTCAAGCTCCTCGATACCGAGTTCAAAGAGGTCCTCAAGGAGGACAAGTAGGCCGCCGAAGGCCTACCCGTCCTGCTCTTCCTCGGTCTCGGCGCCCTCGCTGGATCGGGCATCTATCGCGATGATCCGCGCCTCCGCGAGGGGGTGGCGTTCATCGTCGAGGGGAGAAACGATGCGTCGCCAGCTGCTGACCATCTCATTGCTGCTGCTGCTGCCTTGCTCCACCTTGGCGGCGCCAAAAGCCAAGGGTGTGCCTTCCGCACGCCCCTACACGCCTGAAGAGATCGCCGAACTCAATCAAATGTCCAAAGATCTGGCGCGTTTCAAGAACGCATCAGACAGCTACCGCAAGACCGTCAACAGTATGGTGCGGCGGGCGTACGAGAACAGGCGCTCGCTGATGCTCGGCAAATTCGACTCGAAGATCAGAGAGTTCGAGGAAGAAGAGCGCACAAGACGCATCGCCACTATCACCCTCTTCGAGGATTTTCTGCGCCGCTACCCCAATGATCCGCGCTGGACGGCAGACGTCATCTTCCGCCTCGCAGAGCTCTATTTCGAAAAGTCCGGCGACGAGTACCTCCAAGCCACCGACAACTACGAGACTGAGCTCAAGCGCTTCGAGCGCAAGGAGATCGCCGTCGCGCCCCCTCCCCCAACTCAGGACTACACCCAAACAGTGACGCTGCACCGGCGCTTGATTCGCGAGTTCCCCAGCTACCGCCTCCGTGACGGGGCCCACTATCTCCTTGGCTTCTGTCTCGGTGAGATGGGTAAGACCGATGAGGGCAATCAAGCGCTGCTCTCGCTGGTGTGCTCCAATCAATACAAGCCACCGCTGGCACCCAGCGATATCGTGGTCAAGGGGGGCGGCACACCGCTCATCGACGGCAAACCACAATATGCGTTGACCATCTACGACACCTGCACGCCGGTGAAGGCCAAGGGTCGCTTCAACGCTGAGGCGTGGGTTCGCGTCGGCGAATTCCACTTTGATGAAAATCAGCTGGGCAAAGCCATCGCTGCCTACAAGAAGGTCCTCGCCATTGGCGTTGAAAAAAACGCCTACTATGACGAGGCACTCTACAAGCTGGCCTGGACGTACTACCGCGCCGACAAGTTCACCGAGGCCATCAACCATTTTGATAAGTTGGTGATCTACGCCGACAAGGAACGTAAGCGCACAGGAAAAGCGGGCTCGGAGATGCGCCCCGAGTCGATCCAGTACCTGGCCGTGAGCTTCGCTGAAGATGACTGGGATGGTGACCAAGTCCCTGATGAAGAGCGCGGCATCGAGCGCTTAGAGAGGTTCTACCCAGCAGCTCGCCAGCAAGAAAAACACGTGTACGAGGTTTATCGGCGCTTGGGTGACATCTACTTCGACACCACGAAGTACAAAGAGGCCATCGCGGTCTACAAGCTCATCCTGCAGATCTGGCCTTATCGCCCGAGCAACCCCGACATCCAAGACCGCATCATCACCGCCCTCGAGCGCCAGCAAGAGCACGAAAAAGCAATGGCTGAGCGTGGCGCCTT
>JAFCZD010000431.1 GCA_019314525.1 Deltaproteobacteria bacterium | reverse complement strand
CCACCCCACACGCGGACCCTTCTTTCACGCCAGCGCCTCCCAGCGCCCAGGGCATCGCGTCACCTGGCTCAAGCTCGCTACCCCGCGCGTCGAGGCGCTGCGCCAAGCCTTCTTGGCCGCCGACTCGCGCCTGCGCCTCGCCTACCAACGCCGCCCCGACGGTGCCCTCGCGCCTCTCGATCACGCCCCAGACGCCACCACCGCCCAGCGTCCCTGGCTGCGCTCCATCACCATAAGCGGTGGCGCCTCCTTCTTCGGTGGCATCGAAGACGAGCAACCCCGATCTACCTGCTTCGAACTCAGCCCCGACCTGACCTGCATCATCGGCAGCAGCATGACCGGCAAGAGCACCTTGCTCGACGGCTTGCGCCTCGCCATCAACGCGCCCTTGCCCCAAGACAAAGCCCTGCGCGCCCAAATTCAAGCGCGTGGACGCGACCTCTTTTTGGCCGGCTCACCCGACGTCGTGCTCGATTGCCCCAACCACCAAAGCTCAGAGCCCGTCGATCACGACGCGTGGCCCGCGCTCTTCTTCACGCAGAACGAGCTGCAGCGCCTCGTGGCAGACGAGGAGGCGCTCGTCGACATCTTGGGTGGGCTCTCCACCATAGAGAAGCCCGGCATCGTCTCGCGTCGCGCCATGCTCGCGCAGCATGACACCGACCTCGAGGCGTTGGCCAAACAGCTCGCCCGGCTCGATGACGCGCTGGAGGATGCTGAGCAGGCCACCGAACGCGCCACCGCGGCTCAGGCAGAACTCGTCACCTTCTCGGCTCCCGGCCTCGAGCAGCTCACCGAGACCCGTCGCGCGCGCCACCGATGGCAGGCGGCGGTTGAGCAGGCGGCGCTGCTTTGCCAGGGTGCGCAGACCGTCGCGACACAGGCGCACGCCCTCGAGGCGCCCGAACTCGACGCTATCAGCCTCGCGGCTTTGCACGCCACGGGCATCGAGAGCGATGACCTCGCCCAGAGCGCGCCCGGGGAGCAAGCCAGCGTGCAGCTCGCGCGATCAGAAAGGGATTTGCAGCGCTGGCGTGAACAAGTACGGCGCATCGAGGCGGCTCTCGCCAAGCAGGAGGCCCAGCTCGAGCGAGATGTGGAGCGGCAGCTCGCCGCGCGTGGGCTCGAGGCCGAGGCGTTGAAGCGCTTCCGCGTGCTGAGCGCAGAAGCGGCGCACCTTGCCCATGAGGAGGCGGCTCGCGACGGGCTGCGCGCTGAAGTCGAAGGCGCAGAGGCGCGCTTTGTCGCCTTGCGCTTCGAGCGTCGAGGCATCGCGGGGCTGCAGCGTCGGGCCTACGATCGTGTCATCGGCGAGATGGGGGGCCTGATGGCGGGCAAGCTCAGCGTACGGCGCGTCGATGGCGGGCACGTGGCGCCGCTGGAGCGCTTTGTTCGGGGGCTCGCCAAGAGCAGCATCACCCGCTGGTGGAACCAGCTCGACGAGGCTGAGCGCGCCAGGCTCGCGCGTCTCGTGCCGGTGGCGGGCGAGGAGGCAGAGTCGTTGCAGCCCGACATGTCGCTCTTGCGCGCCTTGGGCATGAGTGAATCGGTGCAACGTGCCTTCTCCGAGCGCATGACGCGCGCCAAGCTGCGCGAGCTGGGGGCGGTCCGCTGCCCCGACCGTTATGTGCTCGAGCTGCAGGTGGGCGAGGGCGAGCTGCGTGAGCTGAGCCGGCTCTCGGGCGGTCAGCGTCTGGGCGTGTTGCTCTCACTCTTGCTCGAGACCAAGGACGCGCGGCCGCTGGTGCTTGACCAGCCCGAAGACGAGCTGGATACGCGCTTTCTCGTGGAGAGCGTGCTTCCCGCGCTGAAGCGGCTCAAGGGGCGGCGTCAGGTGATCATCGCCACCCACAACGCCAACCTGGTGGTCAACGGTGACGCTGAACGCGTGATCTTCCTCGAGGCCACGGCGCGCCGTGGACGCGTGGCCCAGGCGGGCGCCATTGAGCAGCCAGCCCTGCGCGAGGCCATCGTGCAGACGGTGGATGGTGGTGAGGCGGCCTTTGCGTTGCGGCGGGAGAAGTACGGCTTCTAGCTGGTGGTCACTGTTTTTCGGAGTAGTTGGTGAGAATGCTTGTGCCCTCTTACTCGTCCTGTTCCCAGAAACGTGTGTTGTTCTAACAAGATCGGCCCCGAGTCCCAGCCCGCGTCGTTTCGGAGTGGGTCACCAAACCCTTGATCTTACGATAGGTTGGAGCTAGTACGGGGGGGATGCTAACCTTAGAGCAGCGGCACAGAAACAATGACAATAGACGACGCTTACGAAAAGTTCTCCGAGATCAAGGCCAATCTTCCGCCTGACGACAGCTGTCCGATTACGGACAACGAAGCATGCACGCGCATGCATCTGATCGATCCTGTGCTCACGAAGGTTCTTGGCTGGCCGCTGCAGAACATCAAGGCTGAGGTTTCTGCAGGCAAAGGCCGCGTAGACTATCTCATGTACGACCACGATGGCGTTTGCTGGTTCGTGATTGAGGCGAAAAAACGTGATGTAGAACTCTTGAGCAGCTCGCCGGTCAGCCCACAGCGAACGCTCAAACTGTCAGGTCCTGCTCTAAAGGCTTGCTGGAAGATCATCGATGAACAGATGTCCGAGTACCTGGGACGTCATATGCCCTGTTTCGGCGCTGTCACTACAGGAGAGCAATGGGTGGCATTTCTCGGGACGTTGCGCCCAAGAAACGCCAACTTCTCCGCGATGGATGCGGTAGCGTTTCGATCTCTGGACGACATCGACAAGAACTTTCAGCAGTTCTACGATCTCTTTAGCTACGAGGGAGCCCGTCAACGCAGGCTACAAGGGTTGTTGGCACCGGAGTCCGCTCGCGGGCTTGTTCACTGTCCTTCTCCCATAAGAGTCGTTAGTCCAGAGCAAGAGAAGCCTCTCTCGTATCAGGAGCACCAGCAGTTCTATGATGATTTGCGTCACGCCATGGACCTGGCATTCAGACCCATTCAGGAAGACGCGGACGCGCTTGAGAAGTGTTTCGTTGAGTCACGTGAGAGTGACGCCGCAGACAGCCGGTTGCAGAGGATCGCTGCTGAATTAACTCATGCTCTTCGCAGCGCCCCGTTGGAGTATCCCGCTGACGTTGAAAGGGAAGTGGTCTCTGCAACGAAGGGTGGTGCTGATCCTTCCTTACCAGATGTGCTTGCTGGACAGGGCTATCTTGCTCGGATTGTGGGGGAACCCACTGCTGGAAAATCCGTATTCCTTAAGAGGTTCTACAGGGGTATTTCCAGGAAATTGCGAAGCCAGATGGCAGTCATTTGGATTGACTGTGAGACGTTTAGCCCGTTTTCGGAAGATCCGGTAAGTCGCCAAGCACTAGAGGAGTTGAAGAACGAGGTTTGCGGTGCCGATGGACCTACGTGGAGTGTCCTACGAGAGGTCTACAAACGAGAATGGAACGCATACTCACAGCTGCTTGAGATTGAGTCACCTGATCAGGATGTCAGCCTGCGCAAGGAGTTCGTTAACGCTCGTTTAAAGGGGGAGGACCAGAACCCCCAGGGAGCATTTGTCAAATGGGCCGAATTCTGCGTTCGAAATCGCAAACGACTACCGTGCATCATTGTTGACAACGTAGATCATTTGGATGTCGCCGAGAAAGCCATAGCTTGGACGATAGGGATACACAGTTCGTGCTTTGCGCTGTCCACTCTGTCACTCGACGACTCCACGTTGTGGCGGTTGAGAAAACTGAAGAAGGATCAGCTCACAAAGTACTCACCAGAGACATTCTGGCTTCACAGACCGAAGATTCGAGAAGTTATCCAGAATCGCCTCAGATACCTTGGGGATGCTCTTAAGGATGTTGGCGCAGAGGGCGGTTCGCCGGCACTTTCGCGGACGCGCCTGGGCAGGTCGCTTCAGTGGAAATGGACGGTCGACGCCGAGAAGCTAGCCCCCTCTGTTGGGGCAGTGTTGGTCGATGACCAGGAAATAGCTTCGTGGATAGCGAAGGTGTGCAACTTCAACATTCACGATGTTCTCGACCTCTGCAAACGGATCGTTTTATCTCCGCACATCAAGGCGTACGACCTCTTTTCTAGTCAGATCACAAAGAAACCACCAAGCCGCTGGCGTGTCATCAAGGCCATCATTGCACCCACCAATGAGCAGTATCAGGGGGACTCTGCAGATCCTACGATGAACATCTTTGGCTTGTGGACGGGTCAGGGTTGGGCTCCACTTCTTCCGGGTCGCTTGCTGTCGTTTTTGCGTGGGCGAGAAGAGGAAGAGCGTAACAGAAGAGAAGAGTTCCCTGGGTTCGTTGCGGTTAGTCACGCGGCTGGGCTTTTTGAGAACTACTTGGGGGTCCCACGGCATCTCAGCATTGTGGCGCTCAAGGAGCTTGTTGGGCGGGGTCTTGCTGAGACGTTTGACCCATCGAATGTGGCTCTCGATTATCCCAGCGCCAAAGTGCGAATTACGCCGAAGGGCGGGTTGCATCTCGATTGGGCACTGCATGAGCCCACATATCTACGGATGATGGCGGAGGTGGATCCGATCGTTGACCATGATGTCGCTGAAAAGCTGCGCGAGGCGAGGAAACATTTCCTAGACAATATCTCCCATTTTCCGACAGCCAAGACTGCAGAGACAGAGTTGATTGAGACATACATATCGTACGTGTTGGACTATCTGGGCAAAGTCAGTCTTGCAACTGACTACCCAGAGGTCGCTGCGGTCAAGGCGTTTGAGCAGGAACTTCTTGAGAAGTGGTGTCCTGGTAAGAACAGCCTTGCCACCTAGCTAAGCTGCTCGCTGCACGGTAGACGGTGGGGCAGCCGCCAGCGAACCCCTCAGATGTCGTCCACACCCGTGTCATACACCGAGCCGCTCTCGCGAGTGGCGACGTCGATGCGTTCGCGCCCATTGGCCAGGCGCCAGGCGAAGGCCATGCGGGGCGTGTTGAACGCCAACCCAACGCGACCCTTGGGGTCCACCACGATGCAGCCCCCGAGGCCGCCCACACGCTGCTGCAGATGCATGATGCCGCCTGTGGCGGCTACACGGGGTGCCAACCCACGGCCCACGAGGTCCACCGCAGTGCGGGCCAAGCCGACCTTCATGATTTGCTCGCCCCAGCCCGTGGTGGAGCAGGCCCCTGTGTTGTTGTCGGCGTAGAAGCCGGCGCC
>JAFCZD010000430.1 GCA_019314525.1 Deltaproteobacteria bacterium | reverse complement strand
TGGAGAAACCCTACACGATCCAGCTCAAGGGGAATCCCTAGCAACCCAGCTGACCCGCTGACTTAGAAGCTCAGCCGATATCCAAACTCAGCGATAACGCCGCCGGCGAGGAGCTCATCGCCATGAGCAACATTTGGTACCTTCGTGAGCACATGAACTAAGAACAATTATCGGCTAGTCACCGGAATCCATCAAACTTGATAATTTGTGGATCTTTACACTTCAAAAGATGTCCAATTATACTTGCATCATGGTCGTCTCGGTTCCCACAGCAGCCCTTCGCCGAGTTCCGTTCATGATCCTGGGCATCACATGCATGGTCTTTTTGGGGCCAGGCTGTGTGCGTTTTGGTTTCACGCCAGCCGACCAGGCGCTCACGAGCGCCAACGGCAGCTCCGAGGGCGGCGTGCCTGATGGCGGCGTGCCTGATGGCGGCGTGCCTGATGGCGGCGTGCCTGATGGCGGCGTGCCTGATGGCGGTGTGCCTGATGGCGGCTCTGATACGACCTCCGATGGCAATACAAGTGTTGACGCCACTTTCGACGTGAACTCCGATGGTCCAGTCCTAGCGGAGCATAGTTGGCAGGAGACTATCGGCAACACTGGAGCGGATGTGGGCTTTGGTGTAGCCCTAGATTTGGATCGAAATGTCTATCTCATCGGCTCATTCCAAGACTCACTCTGTTTTTCAGGGAACTGTTTCACCTCCAAGGGCCAAGACGACTTCTTCATCGTCAGCTTCACTTCCACGGGTATTCTACGCTGGTGGAAGATCCTCGGGGGCCTTGGCATTGACGCCGTGCGCGGCCTGGCCATAGACACAGACGGCAATATTACCCTCGCCGGATCGTTTGAAGGGACCGTTGACCTTGGTGGAGGAAGCGTCACGTCCACAGGCCAAGAGGACATCTTCGTTACCAGTTTTTCCTCCACAGGCGCTCACCGCTGGCAGCAGGCTCTGGGTGGTGCCAGCTCTGATTTTGGCTACAGCGTCGCTGTAGACGCGAGCGGAAATGTCACCCTTATTGGATCATTCCAGGGCACGGCTTTTTTGGGCGACGCACAAGCCATCTCCAAGGGTAAAGACGACATTTTCGTCACCAGCTTTTCTTCCACGGGCGTTCATCGCTGGCAGAGCGCCCTTGGAGGGACGGGCTTGGACTGGGCCAGCAGCGTGGCTGTGGACACAAGCGGCAATGTCTACCTCGCTGGGAAATTTCGGGAGACAGCCGACCTTGGCGGCGGAAGCGTCACGTCCAGAGGCCAAGACGATATCTTCGTCACCAGCTTTGCCTCCAATGGGGATCATCGCTGGCAAGAGGCTCTTGGCAGCACAAGTCAGGATTTCGGCTACGGCGTGGCTGTAGACAGCAGCGGAAACCTCTCCCTCGTCGGGTTGTTCGAGGGCGCGCTTGATCTCGGTGATGGTGTGGTCACGCCCAAGGGCTCTTATGATGTCTTCGTCATCAACTTCGTCGCCGCGACAGGCGTACACCGCTGGCAGAAGGCCTTGGGTGGCACTGACACCGATTGGGGGGGAGGTGTGGGTGTGAACACGAACGGTGACATCTGCCTCACGGGATCGTTCCGAGGTACCTCAGACTTTGGCGGTGGCCCCATCACCTCTGCAGGAAACTACGACATCTTCGCTTCCTGTTTTACCAGCGATGGAGTTCACCGCTGGCAGACGGCTTTGGGCGGCCTCGACTATGATATGGGGAGCAGCGTAGTCGTGGACACCATGGGACACATCTACCTTACGGGGTCGTTTCAGGGCACCGCTGACTTGGGTGGCGGAGATGTCACCTCGGCAGGAGATCACGACATCTTCTTGTTGAAACACGTTCCCTAGGTTGGACTATCGGAGCATCCTAGAAGAAGATATCTCGCACCCTGAAGCTCGAGTCCGGCTCGCCCCGGCAAACCTCGAAGAAGTAACGCTCGCTCTTGTCGTGCACCCACCACCCTATAGACAACGCCATGGTTACGACTGAGCCATAGTGGAAGTTGACCTCGTCCGGTATGACGTCCACCAAACCAAGGCCCTCACGACTGTGTGCCCAAGCCATGAGCTGCTGCATCCTGCGGTATCCATCGAAAGTGAAGTAGTAGAATACAATATACCCAGGAGTGGAGAACATTTCAGTCCCCCCTTGGCTGGCGCGGTTGGAGCGCACTTTTCCATCGTAGGGCAAGTTCTCCGGTATGGGCCTCCCGGCCGCGAACTGTATCGCGTGCTGAAAGTCACCACTCCGACTTTCGTGACAGTCGATGCCTTTTCTCGAGCCGAGGAAGGGGTTAACGAGGCGGGATCGAATCCGATGGCTTCCACTCATAGAGAGACGGTGACATGAGTTGGGAGATAATAATACTCCCAACGAGGTTATTTTTGGGCTGCGGCGGCCTTGGGACTCTTGGGTTTGGCGAGCCGTTGTGGTCCTGGGGCTTGTGCTTCGGATGCTATGGGGTGAAAGACAAGACCACCGCATCTGCATAGCCCGCACTCGTCAATACACCGCCGCCAAAGTCAACGCTCATCTGAAATTCACCGATGACTAGCAGCTGACCTAAGGGGCTGAGGGCAACACCATGGGCGCGATCGCTACTCGTATCACCGAAGGATTTTGACCAGCGCGGGCCACCCTCGCTGTCATAGCTCGCGATCAGCATATCTACAGAGCCTGCGCTTGTGAGCAGCCCATGGCCCATCTCGATGCTCTCATAGAAGCTGCCCACCAGAAACACATTGCCGCTGTGGTCCACGGCCAGCTCTGCGGCGGTATCTTGCTTGGCCCCACCGAAACGCTTAGACCAACGGTGATCGCCCTTGCTGTCATAGCTTGCCAGGTAGATATCACTGGAGCCAGCATTCTTGAGCAACGCACCGCCCAGGTTTGCATCGCCCCAGAGCTGCCCGGTGATATACATATTGCCTTTACCGTCTACCGCCGCCCCTCGCGCCTGCTCGGCCTCTACTCCCCCATAGCGCTTGGACCAGCGATGCACGCCATTTATGGTATAGCTGGCGATGAAGAGGTCCGCGTCTGGTCCGTTGCTGCTCAGATCGCCTCCACCGAAGTTCACCGTGCCCTTGAAAGCGCCCTGCACGTAGACATTGCCCTGAGCATCGGCACCCACGCCGTGGGCATAATCTGTTTCGGTGCTGCCGAAACGTTTAGACCAACGGTACACACCAGCGCTGCTAAAACTAACGAGGTAGGCATCAAATCCGCCTGCGCTCTTAAGAAGACCACCCCCGAAATCAACCTCCCGTTGAAATATGCCGGTAAAGTAGACGTTGCTTTGGGCATCGACGGCCACGTTATAGGGCAACTCATTGTTGATGCTGCCGAAACGTTTTGACCAGCGATGCTTGCCATCGCTATCAAAGCTTACCGTGAAAATGTCTGATAACCCCGCGTCCGTGAGTACCCCACCGCCGAAGTCGATGCTATATTGAAAGTATCCCGTGATGTAGGAGTTACCCTTAGCGTCAACGGCTATCGCCAGCCCGTGGTCATGCCCATTTTGCCCAAAGACCTTGGACCAGCGGTAGGTGCCATTAGCGGTATAACTCGCAACAAAGATATCATCTGGTCCGCCAGCCTTTAAGATGCCCCCGCCGAGGTCAATGCCGTCGTGAAAATATCCAGTCACATATACGTTGCCTTGAGCATCAGCGCCGATGCCGTGACCAACCTCTGACTCGCTGCCGCCGAAGCGTTTGGACCAAAGGTTCTTTCCAGCGGGCAAGGTTGAAACATCGGAGGTAGTGCCTTGATCCTTGCTGGGCGAGATGTCAACGGCCGCAGTATCCAAGGCCAGATCGGGCACGCCAAGATCTACCTGTCCCAGGTCTCCTTGTGCAGTGTCCGCACTGCCATCGGATGCTCCGAAGTCCGCCCGAGGGACGTGAGCATCCGCAGATACTCCACTGGAACTGGAGCATGCCAGCAGGAGGGCGACAAAAAGAGCAGAGTAGATGACGGGCTTCATAGAGGACTTCATGCTGGGGGCTCTATCATAGATTCAAAGCACCGACAAAAGGGTTTAACTGGGTAGCAGGGTCCCCAGCACCGGCCTTTGCCTTGCGCTATCGGCTGATCCGCGCGAGCCTCGAAAATATCCTCGAGAACATTCCAAGGAGTCTTCGATGCGTTACCTCGTGCACCATCCAATCCACTTCTTCTGTGGCGCCCTGATCGCCCTTGCCTTTGGCGCATGCAGTGACGACACGACGCCCGTGGACGCCCGTGTCGTCGACGCGACGGTCGATGTCGGCACCCTGACGGACACCACCGTCACCCCCTCCGATGGTCCCAGCAAACAAGACGGCACCCAGACCCACGATACTCTGCACCAAGACAGCGGTGGAGAGTCCAAGGGGCTGCTCGCCGACCACACGGCTTCAGGCGCCTTCTCCTCCATCTCCACCGCGGCGTTGGGCGCGGCGCGGGCAAAGTTCGGCAAGATATTCTATGGCCACACTTCCCATGGGGGCCAGATCGTCAGCGGTCTGAACATGCTGGAGACAGAGGATGGCACGAAATACGCCATGCCGACCCTCGTCGAGTACGATGGCGACCTTGGCCACGACGGCGACACGGCGTGGGTCACGGCGACAAAAAATGCGCTGAGCGCGGCTGATCATGGCATCAAAATGGTGGTCTGGTCCTGGTGTGGTGGCGCGAGCGACAACACCACAGCCGGCATCAACACCTATCTCACGGAGATGAACGCCCTCGAGCAGGCCTACCCCGACATCGTCTTCGTCTATATGACGGGGCACCTCGACGGCACGGGCCCCACGGGGCCCCTTTACACCAGCAACAACCAGATCCGCACCTACTGCAAAGATCACAGCAAAGTGCTCTTCGACTTCGCCGACATCGAGAGCTACGACCCGGACGGCACCTATTATCCCGACGAGGATGACAGCTGCCAATGGTGCTCGACGTGGTGCTCGACGCACAGCTGCCCCAGCTGTAACGACTGTGCCCACTCCCATTGCTTTAACTGCCTGAGCGAATAACTCGGGCTTCAGCGATGCCACCGCCGCTACCCGAGAACGAACGGCGTACTTGCTGACGACATTTTCCGACCACCCAGAGTAACTAGCGTAGCGCCAGAGGCGACGTTCTCTTCAAAGACGAGGGCTGGCAGGGGGTGCACGACCGATTGTAGCAAGCACAGCCTGTGAAGGTGCAGTTGCCTGAGCCACCCCGTGCGTCATGCCCTCGAAAGAGGCTGTCGCGAAATTGTTCCTCGGGGCTTGCCACTAGATCCGCTCTCCGCGCATGACTTGGCATTTTCGGAAGGGCGACACAGAAGCCCTGAACGATTCGTTTACCGCCTGAATGTCGCGTTCCGCGGGCTTTCGCAGGGCCAGAGGCGACACAGAAGCCCTGAACGATTCGTTTGGCGACACAGAAGCCCTGAACGATTCGTTTACCGCCTGAATGTCGCGTTCCGCGGGCTTTCGCAGGGCCAGAGGCGACACAGAAGCCCTGAACGATTCGTTTACCGCCTGAATGTCGCGTTCCACGGGCTTTCGCAGGTCTGCAGCGATAAATTCGACACCCTCGAAAGCGGGCATCTAGGAGACCAAAAAGATTCCCGCCTGCGCGCCTGCGCGCCTGCGCGGGAATGACAGAACAGTTTCGCGACGGCCTCGAAAGCGGGCATCCAGGGGGTGCACGCCATGGTCCCCCGCTATGCGACACTCTGGGCCCCGTCGAACACTGCGCCATCCAACAGATCTAGAAGAAAGACTCGATTCCCTCGTTCGCGGGAATGGTGCAGGCGTACAACGGGCACCATGTCCAACGAAACAAAACCATTCGCACCTCCGCCCTTGGGACTGGTGGAAAAGGAGTCGCACCGGGCCCCGGCGAATCTGTAGTTTGGGAGGTGTTTCGCGTCAAGGAGGTGTGGCACAAACATGCAGGTGCTGAGGCGGGCTCACTGAGTGAACTTGAGAAGAAACACATCCTCTCTGCCAACAGAGGTCAAGGGGCCCTCGCCGAAGTCCGTTGTGCCAGTGAACGAGCCTGTGAGGTAGACGGCACCGCCAGCGCTCACCGTGACATCATAAGGGATGTCGTCCCCAGCCCCGCCAAGCTGCCGGCACCACACGTTAGCGCCGTTGGAGTTAATCCGCGTCAGGATGATGTCGATCTTGCCTGCAGATGTGAGAGACGCTCCACCACAAGACACGGCCCCCTGGAAAGCCCCCGTCACGTAAATGTCACCACCAGCGTCCATGGCCAGAGCAACACCGCGGTCGGTGTTGGTGGAGCCCATGGACTTGGACCAGCGGTGCACCCCTGCAGGTGTGTAGCTGGCGATGAAGATATCTTCCTGTCCGGAAGAGGTGTGCGTGGCGGTGTTGCCAAAGCTGACGCTTAGTGAAAAGTCGCCAACGATGTAGATATTTCCTGCGGCATCAGCGGCGATAGCCCGACTGACATCAGAACCAAGCCCCCCCAGCTGTTTGTGCCCACCATAGGCGCCATCTTCGAGGGCCGAGCGAGGCAATAGCGCATCATCAGAGCTGGAGGTAATGGTGTTTCCGTCGAGACTATCGGTGCCATTGAATCCACTCGCGACCGTCACGAACCCCAGGGGACCCACCGTCAAACCATTGCTGGCATCATCGCCCAAACCACCGAAACGTTGAGACCAGCGGTGCTGACCTGTCGATGTGAGGCTAAGAGTCAGAGCGTCCCAGCCACCTTTGGACTGAAGCGGTGGCCCTCCAAAGCTAGAGGTGCCTGTGAAACGTCCGGCGACAAAGAGGTGACCCGTCACTCTATCTCTCGTCAGATCGAGACAACCGTCATCCCCGGTATCGCCATAACCCTGGGACCAGCGGTGAACACCGCCGTCTGTGAAGCTCGCCACCACCAGGTCGTCCTGATCCACAGAGGTTAGCGTGGAACCACCAAAGCTCGCGCTGCCCTCAAAATCACCACAGACGAACACGTTGTTCCCAGCATCCACCGTCAGCGCGCGGCCACCGTTGCTGCCCTGTTGGCCAAAACACTTAGACCAGCGGTGCACGCCATGGGCAGAATAGCTCGCCAAGAACAAAGCCATCGGCGCGATGGGATCCAGATCTGAACCGCCAAAACTTGCGAGCCCATCGAGGTTTCCGGTGATGGTGCTGTTGTCCATGCTGTCCACCACCACTGCCCAAGCAATGTCAGCGCCGCTGCTGCCAAAGCTCTTGGACCACTCCAAGGTGAGAGATACCTCAGGTGCGTCTCTCGCGGTGATGTCGACCGTGAGGTCTGCGGGTTGCGTATCCTTCGTGGTGTCGGCGGTGAGGTCTGCGGGTTGCGTATCCTTCGTGGTGTCGGCGTTGGCGTTGAGGTCACTAGAAGCGTCGCGTGATGGCTCGCTGGCGTCACACACAGTGTCTGTGTCTGTGTCTGTGTCTGTGCCTGTGTCTGTGTCTGTGTCTGTGCTGGCCTTGATATCTGCACCTGGATTGGCGTCAAGGTCTGTCACCAAAATATCGCCCAAGGGCGCACCCATCTCCTGTGGTGTGTGATCTGCATGAGGGAGAGGCTCATCCAGAAGACGTACACACCCAGAGAGCAGGAGTATTCCCGCTAGCAGGCCTGGAAAAGAATATGTAAACATTTCTTTATTATACCATGCTCTCCCAGCCGGATCGGTCGATATTCGCACTTTGGCGTGCCGCCGATTCGGCTGAACGCAATGGGGATAAGGGGGAAGGGACTAGCGGGGACGCCGCCGCACGCGTCGCCACACCACCAATGCCAGCATGAATATCCAAAGTAGCCCATCGTTCGAGGATGAGGAGTGGATCGTGCAATCACATCCGCTGGCGCCAGGCGCCCCACCGGCAGGTCCTTGATCCGCGGTTGTAGTGCCAGCGCCCGTGTCGGCAGTGCCAGCGCCTGCGTCAGGGGTGACGCTGCCCGTGTCAGGGGTGATGCTGCCCGTGTCGGGGGTGACGCTGCCCGTGTCAGGGGTGACGCTGCCCGTGT
>JAFCZD010000429.1 GCA_019314525.1 Deltaproteobacteria bacterium | reverse complement strand
GTATTTCCTGCCCATGAGCTTGCTCTGGGGCCATATGCGAGAGCTTGCACTTAATCGCCAGTGGGTCTTCTGCGAGCTGTCCAGCGGCCTTGGCCACGCCAAAATCGGCCAGCTTCACGTCACCATGCTTTGAGATCAACACGTTCCCTGGACTGACATCGCGATGCAACACGCCCGCCTCCGAGCGATGCGCATACTCCAAGCCGGCGGCGACCTCGGCGGCGACGTAGAGAGCCAGATCGATGGGTAAGCGTTTGCGGGTCTCTAACGTCAGAAGCTCTTCGAGAGAGACACCATCCACCAGCTCCATCACGAGGAAGGGCAGGCCATCAGCGTTTCCGGCGTCGAAGGTCTGTACCAAGTTGCGATGGGATAGCGCCATGGTCGTTCGCATCTCGTCGAGGAACATCAACTGTGTCTCAGCGTGGCGCGAAAGATCGGGATGGATCACCTTGAGGGCGACGGTCTTGGACGCGCCCGCAGGGCCATGCAGGCATGCTCGATAAACCGTGGACATGCCCCCGCTGCCCAGAGCTTGGAGGATTTCGTAGCGACCGATGGTGGTCCCTGTGGGCAGGGCTTGTTTTCCGGGTGCCCTGGCTGTCTCGTGGGTCATCAGTCTCTATCCGAGCAGGAAGTCTCGCTCTGAAACAGGCTTGGAAGCGATGTGGCCTTTTTCTAGAACGGAAACAGATGATAGCATGTCGGGCAGTCAGCTATGGAGTCGTGATTCGTGCCTCGCTTGGAAAGCCCCACTGTGGTGCTCTACAGAGAAAAGGTCCCAGTGGTCGTCTACCGGCCGACCGTGGTGCGCGTGGTGAAAGGACCAGACGTTGGTGCTTCCTCTTCGCTCACTCATAAGAGAGCCTCTGTTGGTTCAAGCCCAAAGTGCGATTTGGTGCTCACCGACGAGCACGTCTCTAGACATCACCTCGAGTTCCGGGTGGCGGACCACGGGTACATTGCTTTGGACATGGGCTCCACCAACGGCACGTATTATGGCGGTGCACGGATCCACAAAGCCTTGCTCGCTTCAGGCGCCGAAGTCCGCCTCGGCAAGACAACCCTGCGGCTCGAGAGCAGTGATGAGGTGCACGAACGCGTCGAGGAGCGTGACTCCTTTGGTGAGCTTATCGGTCGTTCACCTGTCATGCGCAAGCTCTACGGCATCTTGGCCACTGTGGCCTCCACGGATGCCACGGTGCTCCTCGAGGGAGAGACTGGGACAGGAAAAGAAATCGCAGCGCAGGCGATCCACACCAACTCACCACGCGCCAAGAGCAGCCTGGTGGTGGTGGATTGTGGCTCTTTGCCTGCAGAATTGATCGAATCGGAGATCTTCGGACATGAACGTGGGGCGTTCACCGGCGCCATTGGTGAACGAGCTGGGGCCTTCGAGCGTGCTCGTGGAGGGACTGTCTTTTTGGACGAGGTCGCAGAGCTGCCCCTGGAGCTTCAGACCCGCTTGCTGCGCGCGATTGACCGACGCGAGGTCAAACGGGTCGGCGGGTCGATGTATCGCAAGGTTGATGTGCGGGTCATCGCGGCGACAAACCTAAACCTGAAGGCCGAAGTCGCAGCCAAGCGCTTCCGCGAAGACCTCTTCTACCGCCTCGCGGTTATCCCAGTGCATATGCCTCCGCTTCGGAAACGTGCTGGGGATGTCACCCTGCTGGCGCGGCATTTCCTTTGGGAGGCCGGTTGTCCAGAGCCCGAGGCGATCCTGGACGAGAGCATGGTGGCTCTCCTTGAGAGCCGGCGCTGGGGTGGGAATGTGCGTGAGTTGCGCAACGCTATCGAGCGCGCTGCGCTACGCCATGCTGGCATCCCCATCGCCGACGAGGACACCCACGCGGTGACCCATGCCCCGACGGAAGCTCCGTCACCAGCGTCCAACACCGAGCCGAATGGCGATGGGTTGAAGGTGGCGCTCTCCACGACTTTTCTCGAGCAGCCTTATAAGCAGGCCAAAGAGCAGCTTCTTTGCCGTTTTGAAGGGCTTTACTTGGCACGCTTGATGGCCATGCATGGTGACAACCTCTCGGCCCTCGCTCGTGAGGCCCAAGTCGATAGAAATATCATTCGGCGTTTGCTTCGCGAGCGTGAACAGGGAGAGCCGTGAGGCGGGATTCGAGACTCGCCGTGGGGCTCTTGTTGGCGGCCACGCTGCTCGCCCGTCCAGCCGCCGCGGATGAACAGAAGCGGCCGTTTGCGCTCTTGCCCGTGGAGGGGAGCTTGGCGCAGCGACTGGACGTCCCCAGGCTTGTTGACGAATTGAGCCGTCGGTTAGGTCGTCCGGTGCTCGCAGCTGACGCGCTGGTGGCTCAGCTTCGTGAATCCACGGTGGCAGCTGGTGCTACACAGAGCGCCCATGCCTTGGCCCAACAGGCCAAGAGCGCGCTCTTGCAGATGAAGGGTGCAAGGGCTGTGCGCTTGGCGGGCAAGGCTCTGCGTTTGTTGGAGCCCACAGGAGGATGGATACATGCGCTCCACCTCAAAGGACGTCTACATCTGGCTCAGGCGCAGGGCTATATGTTGCCACCGGTAGATCTTTCAGCGGCCCGGGCTAGCTTGGTTGCTGGCCAACGCGCAGTCGCCACGCTACGCCGTGATGATCTCCCTCCGCGCTTGAGGAGGCTTGTGCGCGTGTCTTTCGACGAGAAGCGTCGAACCCACCCGCCGAGCGCTGAGCACCTTGAGCACGTCATGACGTTGGCGAAAGTGCAAGGTCTCGCGTGGATCGCGCTCCATCCAGGTCGCAAGGGGAAACTCTTGGCAGAGGTGTTTGTCTTCGAGCCTGGGAGGAAAGCTCCGCTCAAAGTAAAAACGCATCAACTCTCAGCGGCGCAAGCACCTCTTCTTCTTGCACAGACCATCGCCCAAGAGGTGAGCCGCCTCCCCCAGCTTGTTCCAAGAACCGAACCCAGTTCCACTTGGGTGGCTGTGCCATGGCATAAGAAGTGGTGGGTGTGGGCGCTGGCTGGCGCAGCCGTAGGTATGATCGCGGGTGCTGTGGTCATCATCAACGCTGAGGAGTCGTCCGATAATGGGCTCACGATCCGCTTCGAATTCAACTAGACCTTCGCGGTGTCGCTGCGCGCTGGGAGGCCTGTGTGTCTGCATTGCGGTGGGTCTCTTCCTCCTTGGTTGTGGAGGAGATGACACCACCATGGTTTTTCGGGTAGCAGTGGATAGTCGTTGCCAAGACCTGACAACCGTGGAGATCTACCTGCTCAAGGAGAACGGACCGTTTTGGTGCTACGTTGGCGGGCCAGAGCCCATCAACGTTGGGCTAGAGCAAGCCAGCGAGGTCTCCGCTGCGGCCTTCGCTCTGCACGACAAGGTTCGTGTGCTGCTCTTGGGCTACTCAGCGGCGGGAGATTGCCTGTGCATGCATGATGGCATCTACCCCGCGGGTGCCGCTGCCTATCCGGTAGACTTGAGCTACGCGCCAAGTCAGTGCACTGCGCCGCTGCACTCCACCTGTCGCTAGATGTCGCCACCTTGATCACCGACCCCGGTGAGACCTATTGGGTGAGACCTATTGCACAGGCCTGGGGATTTTAGCGCAACAACAGGGCAAGCAGCACCCATAATTGGCTACTTAGGGTTGGTACGTCTTGTGCTTCTGATTCTCCATTGAATGATGGATGGAGACCAAGAATGACGCGTTCGATGTGCGTAATAGGGTTGATGCTCAGTCTCGGGTGTGGAACGGGGGTTATCCAAAGCGGAGACAATACCGGGGTTGGAGACCCCGATGTCGAAGTCGCGCGGTTTTCCCTGGGGGCGGACGACACCGGCGCGCTGCAGTCGAGCGCTTGTGTCAACCATCAGGGGCCCGGTTCTTGTGCGCGTTATCCCAACCCTGGCCGCTGTGAGGGGCTCGACGTCTCGATCAAGGGAGATGGTGTCGTCGAAGGGGCATGCCTTCGCCGGGGCAGGACTACGGCTGTACACACTGTTGCGCGTGGGTTGCCTATCATGTGCTCCATGGATGATGTGCGCCACTGCTTGACGTGTGTGGACTTCTACGGCGAGGTGCTCTTCGACACCTGCGAAGGTCTCATGGACGATGTGGCTGGGGCGGGAGCAGCTCCCAAGGGGGGCCTGGAGCTATGCGCACCAGCAGCAGCACACCAAGCCTATATCGACAAGCTCAACGCTGTTTTGGCCAAAGAGGGCCTGGGTCTGACCTTCAGCAGCGAAGAGGACCCCTCCACAGGTTTCATCGTTCCCGGAGTTTCTTTTGACGTGTGCGAACGAAACAGCCTCGAGAAGGTTGGGCTCTTGGATGAATGCGAGCCAGAGGCCGGCTCTGGGGCATGCTATTGTTACGATACACCTGGTGCCATCTGTCGCTGTGCTCGTATCGCTTATGCCGCGCTCAAGGATCTCTGCGCGCAGCTCGAAGCAAATGGTTGCCTGCCGGAGCACTATGGGGCGGCTGTGTGGAAGGTGCTGCGGGATGCTATCCGTTGGCTGAACAAAGGACGGGGCGACTCCGATGTGCCCCTATCACTGGTCAAGAACTCAGAGGACATTGAATGCCGTGGATCCCCCTTGGTGTTGGATATGGCAGGAGATGGCATCTCTCTGACCTCGTTGGAAGAGGGCGTTCCCTTCCCCTTGACCGAGGGCATCACGAGGACCGCTTGGATTCGCGGAGATGACGCCCTCCTAGTCTTCGACCGCGACGGAAACGGTCGCATTGATGACGCTGGGGAGCTTTTTGGCGAAGCAACAGCGCCCGACGGGTTCGCGGCGCTGCTCGTGCTAGACGAGCCAGCACAGGGGGGCAACGCCAACGGCATTGTCGAGGTTGCAGACCTCATGTTTGGCCAGCTTCAGCTGTGGCGGGATAGCAACGGGGATGGGATCTCCCAAGCGCTCGAGCTGCGCCCCTTGCTGGACGAGGGAATCATCGGCCTAGAGACCAACCCCACGCGTCACTCCGGCCTCGCTGATGCGCATGGCAATGATTTGAGTATACGCGCTCGCTTCTACCGCAAAGATGGATCTTCAGGGCTCCTCGTGGACGTTCTCTTGTGATGAGAGCAAGGCGGGAGCGAGGAGCCCGCGGAGCTACCTTGTAGCGTAGCGAGCAGGCACCGCAGCGAGCAACGTAGCTATCGCGCGAGATCAGTCCTAGATGGGACCAATCTAGAGGCAACTGAAGGGGATGGTTAGTTTGGCGCCTCAAAGGAGTAGACGAAGACTCCTTGCGTGTCGCTCGGTGGCCCGAACCGCTCTCCGTTGATGGTTATCGAACCTGTGAAGGTGCCTGCGACGACGACGCTACCCTCCGGGCCCATGAGCACATAGTCCGCTTTGATGAAGTCGATAGAGCTTTTGTCCCCAGCGATGTGATGGAACCAAAGAAGGGCGCCGCTCTTGCTATATTTGACCACAAACCCGTCCGCTGCTGCTGTGGGGCTCATGGAACCCGCACCAAAATCAACGGGGCCTGTGAGTTCACCCGCGATATACACGTCACCTTGGTCGTCCACAGCGATGTTGTGCGCCTGCGCAAAC
>JAFCZD010000082.1 GCA_019314525.1 Deltaproteobacteria bacterium | reverse complement strand
AAACTGTCAGCCCCGGTATCCGGGCTGCTGCTCGAATCGGTGCTCGCGCTAGCCTCCTCTCCTGACCGCAGGTCAGCGATGCCCGTGTCCACGTCATTCGTCGTTGATTCACCGCTGCACCCAGACCCTGTGCTGCAGCAAACAAGCGTGAGGAAAACTGCTCTTTTCATGGTGAATCCTATGGCACGGCCCACATATTGCAACTTCAACGTTTCGCGATCAAGGGAGTGGTTCCCACCCAACTGTGGTTTTGCGGAGATTGGCCCGGCCCCCTTTGGTCTAATGGTAGGACCACTTCACCAGTAGACCACCTCCTCCGTATCGGGCCTGTCTACGCCCCTCCCCTTTCAAAAGGTTGAAATCATGTCCTTTGAGCCCATCAAACGGCTACGCCTCGGTGAACAGATCGCCAGCGCCATTCGTGACGCCATCATCTCTGGACGCTACGCCGCTGGTAGTCTGTTGCCTTCTGAACGTGATCTCGCTGAACAGTTCAGTGTGGCACGGACGAGCGTGCGTGAAGCGCTGCATCGCCTCGAAGCCTGGGGCTTGGTAGAGCTACGCCATGGAGCGGCGCCCAAGGTTCAAGATTTCCTCGCCTCCGTGGGCATCCAACTGCTGCCCCACCTCATCGCGCCGGGTGGCAAGCTCGACGCCACCCTCTTCGCCGATCTGATGCAACTCCGCGCAGGCCTTTTGGCCTGGGTCGCGGGGCAAGCCGCTTCACGCTTTGGTGAGGCCTCCACAGACGAGGGGACCAAACGCAACGATGCACTCGCAGACTTGCGCTCCCTCGTCGACAAGCTCGAAACCGCTGCCAGCGCGCAGTCGCGTCAGGCCCTCGATCTGGAATTCTTCATGACGCTCATCGGCCTCACTGAAAACCGTGTGATGATCTTGATCGCCAATGCTGTGTCCCGACTCTACCGGGCGCACCAGAAGCTCTTTGCCAGCCTCTATGAAGACGCCCTCTTCGACCCTCGACATCACCGGCGCGTGGTGGAGGCCATCGCTCTCGGTGAACGCGCAGAGGCGGCCAGCGCCATGGAGGCCTTTGGCCTCTCCGCCCTCAACTCGGAGGTATTGCGATGTCCCTAACTCCCCAGTCGATCCTCATGACGGGCTTCCCTGGCTTCATCGCAAAACGGCTGGTGAGCGAGATGATCCGCGCCTCTGCCCCCCGCTTCATCTTCCTCGTACAACACCAACAGGTCTTCGCCGCGAAGAAGCTCTGTGATGCGCTGGAACTACAATACCCCTCCTTTGCCAATCGCTGGACCATCGCCGCAGGTGACCTACGCGCGCCTGGGCTTGGGCTCACGCCAGAGGCGCATACGCTCATTCGCGAGACGGTGGACAGCGTATGGCACCTGGCAGCCATCTACGACCTCGCTGTCTCTGCAGCCCTCGCCTACGAGGTGAACGTCGAGGGCACCTTGCGTGTGCTCGACCTCTGTGAAGAGCTCCCGCTCTTGAAGCGCTTGATTTATGTCTCTACCTGCTACGTGGCTGGTGACCGCCAGGGCACGGCCTATGAGGACGAGCTAGACCTCGGTCAGGGCTTCAAGAACCACTATGAGTCCACCAAATGCTGGGCGGAAAAACACGTGCAGCGCCGCTGGGAGCGCATCCCCACGGTGGTGCTGCGACCCTCCATCGTGGTGGGCGACTCCACCACCGGGGAGACGGTGAAGGGGGACGGCCCCTACTTCATCATGCAGCTCTTGATGCGGCTGCCATCGTGGCTTCCCATGGTCAACGTTGGGCAGGGGCTGGCTGCAGCCAACGTGGTGCCCGTGGACTGGCTCGTGGACGCCTCGCTGCGCCTGAGCGAGCACCCCGACGCCGCAGGCAAGGTCTTTCACCTGGCGGATCCAAACCCTCCCTCGTCGCGCGAGGTGCTCGATCAGCTGACACAGATCCTCGGCCGCGCTGCCGTTCTGGGACACGCGCCCGAGACCTGGGCTCAGAAGCTCCTTGCTCAACGCCATGTGCAGCGCTTGACGCGGATCCCACCGGAGGTCTTCGTCTACTTCAACCACCCCATCAGCTTTGACACGAACAACACCGCGGAGCTCCTCGCGCCGATCACGGCCCCCTGCCCGCAGCTGTCGAGCTATCTGCCGCGCCTGGTGTCCTACGCCCAGGAGCATCCCGAGATCTTCAAGGGAGCGACCCTATGAACGCCCCAAAGAACCCGAAATGGCTGCTCGCATCCCAGTCGGAGTTAACGCTGCGCTACCGGCTCGCACGCCAGGCGCAACAAGCCTGGGCCACGCGCACGGTGGAGCAGCGAGCACGACAGCTCGAACCCCTGAGGCGACTGCTGGACGAGAGGCTCGAGTCCCTTGCAGATCTGATGCAGGACGAAAATGGCAAGCCCCGAGTGGAAGCCATCGGCCATGAGGTCGCCTCCTGCATTGGGGCTGTGAACTATCTCTGCGCCAAGGCGCCTGAGCTCTTGAGTCCACGCCAAGTCTCCTTGCCGTGGATGCCCAATCGCCGGGCCACCGTCGCGCACAAACCTCTAGGCTTGGTGCTGGTGATCTCACCGTGGAATATGCCGTTGTCGATCCCCTTCAGCCAAGTGGTATCAGCCTTGATCGCAGGCAACGCCGTGATCCTCAAACCCAGCGAGGTGACACCGCGCATTGGAGCCGCCATCGGTGAGCTCCTCGAGCACTGCCAGCTGCCAGAAAACCTCGTCACGGTGCTCCAGGGAGATGGAGCGCTGGGCGCTCGTTTGATCGCCGAAGGTCCAGACAAGATCTTCTTCACAGGCTCCGTGGCTACAGGTCGAAAGGTGATGGCGGCGGCGGCTGTGCATCCAATCCCAGTATGTCTGGAGCTAGGTGGCGTGGACGCGTTGATCGTTTGCGAAGACGCAGACCTGGACCTGGCGAGCTCTGCGGCCACATGGGGCGCCACCTTCAACTCAGGGCAAATCTGCGCATCGGTGGAGCGCATCCTCGTTGCGCAGCCCATCATGGCGCGCTTCGAAACGCTGCTCGCGCGAAAATTCGAGCGCCTGGGGCCCGAAGACCAAGGCCGCATCACGCTGGATCGCCAGCGAGCTGTGTACGATCGACACCTCGATGACGCCAACGCACGAGAGCTGACCTTCTTGGCCGGTGGTGGCTACAAAGACGAAGACCACCTCGAGCCCGCTCTGATTCGTGGCGTGCCTCGAGGCGACGATGTGGCCGCCTCCTTGGTGCACCTAGAAGAGACGTTCGGCCCCATGACCACGCTCTTGCCCTTCCGCTCGGACAAAGACGCCGCGCGTCTGCATAACGCCAGCCGCTTTGGGCTCACCGCCTCGGTCTTTTCACGCTCGCGTCCCCGCGCTGAAGCCCTGGCCAAAGAGCTAAAGGTGGGGCTGGTCTCCATCAATGACATCGCCGCGACGCTGCACGCCTTTGGTGAGCTGCCATGGGGTGGCGTGGGCGAATCGGGCTTTGGGCGCAGCCACGGTGAAGAGGGTCTCATGGAGTTCACGCGCACCCAGGTGCTCGAGCAGACGCGGCGTGGCCTCTTCGAGTTCAAGCGCCCCTGGTGGTATCCCTACGATCCCACCCAGCTGGAGATGATGAAGCGCTTCACCCAGGCCATGGCTGCCGACTCGTGGCGGGATCGCGCCTGGCGGCTGGGGCGAACCGCCCACGCCGCGTTGAAGATGTTCAAGGAGGCACCACGACGATGATTCGCTGGCCCTCGCCCGATCCTCGCCTGGAGATCGTCCGACACTTCGACGACGACAACGCCGTGCGCTTCGAGGCAGGCCAGATCGAGGCAGGCGAGACAAGGCAAGGTCACGTCGAGAGCTACTTCATGCGCGCCAACGATCCCAAGCGTGCCCGCGCGCTGTGGCTCAAGGCGACCATCTATGCACCCAAGGTGGGGCGAAGACAGGCGGATGTTTGGTGTGCCCTCTTCGACGGAGACCACACAGAGCAGCCCACCTGGGCCCAGCGCCAGACCGTGCCCTTTGAGCAGGCTCGCTTCGAGGGCGAGCCCCTCTCCATCTCCATTGCAGGTTGCGACTTCCTCTTTTCGCCCGGAGGCGGCCACGCCCAAGGGCGCCTCGCAGGCTGCCAATGGGACTTGCGCTGGGAGAACACGCCGGCCCCCTTGGGGGCGCCGCTCTCGCTCTACCCCAAACCCTCGCTAGAGACGGGCTTCTTCCCGCGCTCCAAGCTGCTCACCCCCGCGCCTGTCTGCCACGTCCGAGGCACCCTGAGCTGGCCAGGCGAGCAAGAGTGGTCATTGAACCGCTGGCCTGGCATGCAGGGCCACAACTGGGGTCGCGAGCACGCGCACGAATACACATGGGGGCAATGCATTTTTCCTGACGCAAGAGGAGAGCCCCTGTGCATGGTCGAAGGCTTCAGCGGCAGGGTCGCCATCGCCGGTGTCGTGAGCCCTGCGATGTCGGCGATGGTGGTGCGGCGCAAAGACGAGACCTATCGCTTCGACCGTGTCTTCCGCCTCTGGCGACAGAAGGCACGCACGCGCGACCTACGCTGGGAGCTGCAGCTGCGCGGGGAAGCAGGGCAAGCCCTGCTGGTAATGGAAGCGCAGCCCGAGCGCGTCGTGCTCTTGGGTTATAGAAACCCAGATGGCACCCTCGCCTACTGCTTCAACAGCAAGCTGGCGCGCACCGTCTTGCGCGTCAACCCCGCCGAGGGCGAACCCTTCCAATGCGTCAGCGAACATGGGGGAGCGTTGGAGTTTCTCCGCCCGCAGGGCGACGCGCGCTTCGGCGAACCCTTATGAGCAGGCGCCGATCATGAGCACGGGGGTCTCATTTCTGGAGACAATGCAAGGGCACCTTGAGGATCGTTGGGGGCGCACCCATAGCATCGACTTTGAGATCAAAGCCAGAGCCCAGCGCTGGCGCCGCTTCGCGCGAGATGGACGAACACGGTTTACGGGGATCCTGCACGCTCCCCCGTGGGCGGACCACCTGCCGGTAGAGGGCACTCTCGAAGTCTCCCTCATCAAGCGCCACATTCGCTACCACATGGACTTCAACGTTGAAGGGCAGAGCTTCGAGCTTCGCGGCGAAAAGACGATCCGGTGGCTGCGGGCTGTGAAAACGTTGACTCAGATGCGTGTGGAACTCTCCCGAGAGGGTGAAAAGCTCGCTCAGGGAGAGGTGCGCTTCGATCTGAACCAGGTCTTTGGTTTCGCCGCGAGCTGGTCGATCAACGACGTGCGCCCCACACCCTCGGTGCGCCGCGCCCTGCACCATGAGACTGCCGCTCTATCGTCCCTGAGGGCAAGAGACCGCGATCGCCTGCTTTCCCTCGTCGACGTGATGATCGTGCCGGGTGAACATGTACCGGCGGCTGATGAACAGACCCTCCAGCGGCTGGACACCAACCTGGGTCGAGTGGCCGCCAACGTCGCCCGCGGCTATGGCCATGGCCTCGCCGCTCTCGACCTGATGGCGCGCCTGCGGCATGGAAAATCCCTCTCTACGCTCTCCTACGAAAAGCGCTGCGCATTGCTGAGAAGCCTTCATCAAAGCAACCTGCCTGAACCCTTGGGTAGCGCCCTGCGCAACGCAGCCTTTGGGCTCTCCACCTGGATCAAATCGGCTCATTTTGGCCGACCCGACTACCTGGCGAGCATCGGCTATCCTCTAAGAACCGAGGTGCAAAACCCCGAGCCTCCGGCTCGATACCTGCGCCAGGTCACCTCTGCCGCAGCGTTGGAACCGCGAACACGCGTTGAAGCCGATGTGGTGGTGGTGGGCACGGGTGCGGGTGGAGCCGCTGTGGCCGCCAGCCTCGCAGCTCAAGGGCATGCAGTGGTCATCGTGGAAGAAGGCCCCTATGGCCAACGGCACGATTTCACGGGGGGTGCGATGGAGCGCAGCCAACGGCTCTGGCGTCAAGGGGCGACCTCATTCAGCGTGGGACGACCTCCCATCGCGATCCCCCTGGGAAAGCTGGTCGGCGGCAGCACCGCCATCAACTCCGGAACATGCCTGCGGCCAAAAACGACCGTGCTCGACGCGTGGCGCAAAGAACGTGGGTTTCCCTCGGACTTCTCACTCACGGGGCTAGCCCCTTATCTACACGTGGTGGAGCGTGAGCTGCAGGTGGCTCCAGCCGACAAACGCTACCTTGGCGCCATCGCCGACGTCGTCGCCCGTGGCGCCGAGGCCATGGGCTTTAGCCACTACCCGCTCACCCGCAACGCGCCAGACTGCGACGGCCAAGGCAGCTGCATCTTTGGTTGCCCCACGGGCGCCAAGCGCTCCACCAACACCTCTTTCGTGCCACGCGCCCTGCGCGCTGGGGCTATGCTCTACACGGGATTGCCCGTGACTCGCATCCTAAAACGCGGACGACGAGTCCAAGGTGTGTTGGCCGAGGGTACCGATAGCTATGGCGCCACAAAGCGGCTAGAGATCCTCGCACGAGCGGTAGTCGTTAGCTGCGGCGCTGTGGGCAGCCCGGTGCTGCTCGCAGAGAACGGTTGGCGCAACCCTTGGTTGGGAAAAAACCTCTCGCTGCACCCAGCGCTGGGCATGTGGGGCTTGTGTGATGAGCCCCTCGAACCGTGGCAGGCCATCCCCCAAGGCTACGGTGTTGACGTTCAGCAGGAGGGCATCTGCTTTGAGGGCTTCTACCTACCGCCGGAGATGGCCGCACTGTCGATGCCGCTCTGGGGTGAGGAGTTGACGCGCTGGAGCGACAACCACGCGCGCCTGGCTCAATTCGGTTTTATGGTGCAAGACGACAGCCCTGGCTCCGTGCACGCGACGCCTTGGGGTACACCGCTTGTGCGCTACGAGCTCTCCAAACGCTCGAGGCAGCTGCTGCAACGAGGCGCCGCGATCCTCGCTGAGCTGCTGCTCGCGGGCGGAGCCAGCGAAGTGTTGCCCGCCATCAGCGGTCACCAGCCCATCGTGCGCTCCTTGGCCCAAGCGCGAGGCCTCGCCAGCGCTAGCATCGCTCCCATGGATTTTCACCTGCTCGGCGCGCACCCCTTGGGCACCTGTCGGCTTGGCGCCTCGGCCGCCGAGGGCGTGGTGGACTTTAGCCACCGCGTCTTCGGCACGGAAAACCTCTATGTGGTGGATGGCAGCAACGTGCCCACCGCTCTCGGAGTGAATCCGCAGGTGACGATTATGACTTTGGCGCTACGCGCAGCGGACATCATTGGCGCGACCTTGGAGTGATGTCGCCCTTCCCTACTCCCCCCCAATCTTTTCGATCCGTCTCCGGGCAGCCGCTGGCGGTTCGATGCCAGTCTTCTCGGCGTAGGCGACACACTCACGGTAGAGGATCACAGCCCTAGCACGAAAACCCGCTGCGTCTCCTGTGGGGGTCTGTCCTTTGGGGGTCATATGATGGGCGAGTTGATCGTAGAGCCACGCTGCCCGGCAGCGAGCCACGATGCCCAAGCGCGGGCCAGCGCGCTGCGCGATCTCCAGATATCCCCCTTTGAGACCAAGAATGCGCTCTGCCACCTTTCCCCTCTCCAAATTCAAACGGCCAGCGAGCAACTCCTTCGCCTGATAGTCGAGCCAAAAAAGCTCACCTTTCACCAAGCATTCCGCGCGAGCGCTGGCATGCAACTTCGACAAAATTTCACAAACGTTCTCAGCCATCGCCCCAGCCAAAGCCACCCCCGTGCAGGCGGCCAATTTTCTGGCTTTGATCTTGCTCTTGCGGTGGGCGAAGCTCTGGAGACGCACAGCCACCGCGCAACGTCGCCGACCCCGGCGAGAGATCTTCAGGCTCAGGCCATGGGTGGCGCTGAAGAGACGTGGGCCCAGCTTACGCTGACACCGCAATGAGTGACAGCGACGCCAAGCGCGACGTCGCTGCGTGGCGAGGCCACGCCGGACCTCTTTGAGGGGCACTGCTTTGAGCCTCGACGTGCCATCCAGCAAGCGCGCGGTCAACTCGTAGAGCGCGTTGACGTCTTTGCGTCGAGCGCGGGGCAGCGCCGTGGCCGGGGGAAAGATGGCCACTCGAGCTGTAGCGTTTTTTGGCAGGGGCGTGGTGGCGCAAGCCGAGAGCATTGCACCGGCACACAAAAGAGTGAAATATCGCATGGGAGGCACTCTATCGCGGGAAGCGGATATGCCCAAAATGCATGGTCAACTCGGTGCCCAAGTTGAATGGGTGTAATTCGAGAATGATGCATGGTAGGCACCGGGTAGACACTCATAGGCATGAGGCAATGAGCAAGGGCGATCACAGCAGCAAGACCGAGGCGGATCTCATCGAGGAGCTCGAGAGGCTGCGTCGGGAGCAGGCGTTCACGAACGCCGCTCTAGATGCCCAGGTGGATACGTTCTTTATCTTTGAGCCTAGCACCGGGGAGGCCATCCGCTGGAACCGCGCCTTCCGCAAGATTACTGGCTATTCCGACGAGGAAATTACACGGTTACGAGCACCAACCTCCTACTACAGCCCCACCGATCTCGAACGGGCTGCCGCCACGATCCGCCAGGTCCTGGATGGCCAAGCAGGCTCGGTGGAGTTGGACCTTATCTGCAAAGATGGCCGCAAGGTGCCCACCCAATATCAGGCGTCGGTCATCAACGATGACGATGGCAAGCCAAAATACATGGTATCCATCGGCCGTGACATGAGCGCGCTGAGGCGATCAGAGAACGCGTTGCAAGAGAGCGAGGAACGCCTGAGGGCCGTCTTTGGCTCGATGGCGGAGTACCTGATGGTGCTCGACCACGAGCATCGGGTGCAGATGATCAACCGGGTCCAAGAGGGGCGCAAAGAAGACGAGGTCGTGGGAGCGCTGCTCCATGAGATCACCGCCCCAGAAAACCGTGAGCGCCTCCTGAACACCTTGGGTCGAGTCGTCGAGGATGCGACGACTGAGCAATGGGACGCCACCGTGCCCCGGCCTGACGGCAGCATTGAGCACTTCAGCTCCATTGCGGCGCCGATTATCGTGTCGGGCAAAGTCGTCGGCAGCGTCGTCAACAGCCGGGACATCACAGATCGGGTCAAACTCGAGGAACAGTATCAGCAACTCCAAAAGATGGATTCTATCGGTCGGCTCGCCGGTGGGGTGGCTCATGATTTCAACAACGTGCTGACAGTCATCAACAGCTACGCCAGTATGGCCATCGATAGTTTGAGAGAAGGAGACCCGCTGCGAGCTGACATTCAGCAGATCCTCCATGCAGGTAACCGGGCGAGCACCCTGACGCGCCAACTTCTCGCGTTCAGTCGCAAGCAGGTGATGGAGCCCAAGGTCCTCGACCTGAACGAGGTCATCGTAGAGCTAGAGAAGATGCTCAAACGGCTCATTGGCGAGGATATCGAGTGTCACACCATGCTGGCCAAAGACCTGGACCGGGTCTGCGCTGACCCGGGGCAGGTAGAGCAAGTGCTGATGAACCTGGCAGTGAACGCACGTGACGCCATGCCCCAAGGTGGCAAGCTGCTCATCAAGACCTCCAATGTGACGCTGCGTGATCTGGTGGCCAAACGCTATGTGATGCTCACAGTGAGCGACAACGGCGTTGGCATATGTGCTGAGGTCAAGGAGCACATCTTCGAGCCCTTCTTCACCACCAAAGATGTGGGCCAGGGGACAGGGCTTGGCCTCGCCACGGTCTATGGCATCGTCAAGCAGAGCGGCGGCAACATCCAAGTCACCAGCGAGCCTGGCAAGGGGACCACGTTCAAGATCTACCTGCCACAAGTCGACGAGACGAAGACAGAGCCTCCAACTGACTTCACCACCCCCCACCTGCATGGCAGTGGGACGGTGTTGGTCGTCGAAGACGAAAAGCCAGTGCGAATCTTGACGAGCCGAATCCTTACCTCCGCAGGCTACACAGTGCTCACCGCGGCCAACGGAGGTGAAGCGCTGCTCGAGTGCGAGCAACGCACTGAGGGGATCGATCTCGTGCTCACAGATGTGGTGATGCCCAAGATGGGTGGCAAAGAACTCGCAGACCGACTGGCCAAGCTATGCCCAAACCTGAAGGTGCTCTACATGTCTGGGTATACCGACGGCACCATCGGACGCCATGGCCTCCTCGATGAGGATACTCATTTCATTGCCAAGCCCTTCAGCTCAGCCACGCTACTCAAGAAGATCCGGTCGGTGCTGGAAGACTGAATCCGCTGGTCGAAATCAGGTTAGCTGCGCTCTGACGGCGGCGTGCGCAGCACCAAGAGGCGCGGCTCGGTCATATCCTCGATGGCGCTGCGAATGCCCTCACGCCCCAGGCCGCTGTCTTTGATGCCACCATAGGGCATATTGTCCACCCGCCAAGAGGGCACGTCATTGATCACGACACCGCCCACCTCCAGGGTGTCCCACGCTCGCTGAATCTTGTAGATGTCCCGCGTAAAAATGCCAGCCTGCAGCCCGAACCGGCTGTTGTTGACCTCCCTGAGGGCCGCGTCGAAGTCAGCAAAAGAGCTCAACACCGCCACCGGGCCAAAGGCTTCTTGGGCATAAACATCGCAGTCTATAGGCACACCCTCCAGCAGGGTCGCGTCGAGCATGGCGCCCTCGCGCTCGCCCCCACAGAGCAAGCGAGCCCCACGCTGCCGGGCCGCCTGAATCCACGTCTCCAGCCGTTTGGCCTCCCCCTCGGAGATCATCGGCCCGATGAAGGTGGCCTCCAAAGCTGGGTCTCCGCTGGGCAACGCTCGGGTGCGCTCCACGAGCCGCACCTTGAGGGCCTCGTAGATCGTCTCATGGGCGAGGATGCGCTGCACGCCGATACAGCTCTGCCCTGATTGGTAGAACGCGCCAACAATGATGCGCTCCACAGCGTCCTCGATATCGGCGTCCTGATCCACCACGCAAGCCGCGTTGCCACCAAGCTCAAGCACCACGGGCTTTTTGCCAGCCTTAGCTTTGAGGGCCCAGCCCACCTCTGGCGACCCAGTGAAGCTCAACAACTTCAGCCGCTCGTCGGTTGTGAAGAGATCGGCCCCTTCACGACGGCAAGGCAGGATCGAAAACGCTCCCTTGGGCAGATTTGTCTCTGCGAGTACTTCGCCAATAATCAACGCCCCAATAGGCGTACGGCTCGCAGGCTTCAGCACAAAGGGGCAACCCACTGCCAACGCTGGTGCGACCTTATGCGCCGCAAGATTCAGGGGAAAATTGAAGGGCGAGATGAAGGAGCAAGGTCCAATGGGCACGCGTTTGACCATGCCCTGATAACCTTCAGCCCGCGGCGCGATGTCGAGGGTCAGAAGCTCGCCTGGGATGCGCACAGACTCCTCAGCCGCGATGCGGAAGGTGTCGATAAGACGCGAGACTTCACCGCGAGCGTCCCGGATGGGTTTTCCAGCCTCAACACAGAGCGCGCGAGCCAGCTCATCGGCCCGTGCAGTGAAGCGCTCCACGCAATGCATGAGCACCTGCTGCCGTGCATACGAGGGCATACGCCGCATGGGCTCAGCGGCTCGCACCGCCCAGCTGATGGCCTCATCGATAGCTTTGGCGTCGGCCAGCGCCACATGCGTGGCGATCTTTCCGCTGTATTTGTCTGTGACCGCCAGGTCCATATTGGGCGACCGCGCCTCATTGGCCACATAGTAGGGATAACTCTCGCGGAGCATCGCTCACCTCCGGTGCTTGTGATCGCCTCGCGCCGCGGCGCGATGCGCTAGGGCCAAATCAGCGGCGCCCAAGACGCCAGCGTCGTCCTCCAGGGTTGCCTCCACGCATTGCATCCAGCCGGCGGCGGGCAGGGGCAAGAGCTCTTTGAGGGTGCGCGTGGCCTCCTCACGCAAGAAGGCACAGCCCTGCCACACGGTCCCGCCCAGGAGCAGACAGCTGGGGTTGAAGAGCGTCGCCACTGAGGCGAGGGCTTGCCCCAAAAAGATGCTCGCGCGCCCCACCACCTCTTTCGCGCGCGCGTCTCCGCGTTGAGCTGCCTGGTCCAGGTGGCCACCATGCAGCGCCTCGGCGTCCCCGCCGGCGATCTCCAACCACAAGGACTCTGGTGCCTCACGCGCCAACTCGGCCAACGCCCTACCTCCAGCATAGGCCTCGAGACACCCCCGCTGCCCACAGCCGCAGAGGCGACCGCCTGGATGCACCTTGAGGTGTCCGATCTCCAAAGCGGCGTTACCTGCGCCTCGGTAGAGTTCACCGCACAGTACCGCCCCTCCACCGACCCCCGTACCCACAAAGACGCAGATCACATCGTCGAAGCCCCGGGCCGCACCAAAACGGTGCTCCCCCCAGGTGATAGCGGAGAGATCGTTCTCCAGCGAAACGGGCCGCCCCAGATCCTTAGCGACCAAAGCGCCAAAGTCGACGTCTCGCCAGCCCAGGTTCGGCGCGTTGGCCACCATGCCCTTGGTGCCGTGCAACATCGCGGCGGCCCCGATCCCCACAGGGGCCGCGCCTGCTGCGTCTAGGTCATGGCAGAGCTGCACCAACACCTGAGCCACGGCGTGTGGGCTCCGCTCTTGCAGAAGCTGACGCCTCTGATCGAGGATTCGCGCCTCGGTGCCATCCACCTCCACCAGCGCCACGCGCAAGTTCGTGCCTCCGAGGTCTACACCGATCGCTTTGTCGCTCATTTTCCACTCCTACCCGGGGCCAACGCTTACATCAACGTATAGACAAGCACGGCGATGCCCAGCGGCCAGACATAATAGGAAAATCGATGCAGCGTCCCACGGCGGACCAGCGCCACGACCCAACGTAGGGCGAGGTAACCAGCCAGAGCCGATGTGAGCACACCCAGCGCCAGGAGCGGGGCAGACACGCCCCCCTGAGCCTTGCGCAGCGTAAGCACCACCGCGCCCAAGATCGCGGGGATCGACATCACAAAGGAGAAGCGCGCTGCCATTTCACGCTCAATGCCAAGGAGCAAGCCCACGGCGATGGTGGTGCCACTGCGGGAGATGCCCGGTGTAATGGCCGCGCCCTGGGCCACCCCAACGACGAGCGCTCTACCGAGGCTGAGGGTGCGATGGGGCTGCGGGTCGCTCTGCCGACCAAGACGTGTGAGCATCAGGATCCCGCCGGTGCAAAGCAGCGCGATGCCCACGGCCAGAGTGTTGGAAAAGAGCCCCTCGAAGACGTTCTTGAGGCCCACCCCCATGGCTGCCGTAGGCAACGTCGCCACGACTACGCATAGCGTGAGCCTCAGTGACCCATCATCAGGCCAATGGCGGCGAGCCGAGGGGAGGCGACCTAGAGAGAGGATCATCTGCCATAGGTCGCGCCGGTAGAGCCAGAGCACCGGCAGCAGCGTGCCCACGTGCAACATCACATCCACGAGCAGATTGGCCTCTGCCAGGCCGAAGAGGGTCTTGCCGATGACCAAATGGCCCGAGCTGGAGACGGGGAGAAACTCCGTTAGGCCCTGAATCACGCCCAGCAGGGCCATGCCTCCATAGGCGGATAGAGTGCTCCTCTGTGTCGCGACCAACATGCGGCCCGCATCTGACCAGGGGCGATGAACGATGTCAACGCCGAGGGTCCAGCTCCGAGCTGTTTCATCCACTAGTGGCGAGGGCGCTTCTAGCGCCCGCCAGCAGAGTGCGAGGCCGACTTTTCCCAAAGGGTAACTTGCTGGTAGAGTTGAGCCATGGGCAGACGATTCGAGGCAGACGTTCAGCACTTAGGTGAGGTGAGCCTCGTCCGTCTCCTTGGTGTAATCGACGAGGACAATGAGCTCAGCTCGCTGGCGGCCCACCTTCGCGGCGAAGCGGTCGTAGTGGACCTTTCTGCTGTCCGGGAAATCAACAACTGCGGCACGCGGGACTGGGTGCGATGGCTCGAGAATGTGGAGAAACGCACAGAGGTTGTGTTGGTGGAGTGCTCCCCCTCGGTGGTGGCAAAGCTCAACATGGTGAGCAACTTCGCCGGAGAGGCCTACCTGCGCAGCTTCTACGTGCCCTACTACTGCCAGGATTGCAACGAGGAGAAGGCGCTGCTGGTGGACATTGACGAGTTCGCCCATGAGCAGCCCGCCAGGGCGCCCATCTGTCGCTGTGACAGCTGCGACTCCGTGATGGCCTTCGACGAACTCGAAGAATCATATTTTGCCTTCCTGAAGTCTGCACGGCGCAAGCTGCCCGCCAACGTCAAGCAGCTCATCGCTGATGTGGCACCGTCTCAAGACGAACGTAAGATCCTCTCGCGCGCAGTAGACGTCTCATCCTTCGCCAGCCTCTCCACCACGGAGGGTTCCACGTCCGTGAGCGCTGGAGGTCGCACTCTCTCATCGGCAGCGGCGTTGCGCCGGCTCCGCCAGCGCACCGGTTTGCATACCCAACGCCTGAAAGTCGAAAGCGAGACCCAAACGGGCACGCAGGATGACCTCAAGAGGAGCAACCCCTTGATCGTTGGCCTGGTGGTGGCGCTCTTGCTCGCCACCGGCGGCGTCGCAGCCCTTCTGTTGCTACGCTGAAGAAAATCCGGCTTGCACCTACACCAGCCACCTCTTCTCTGTGATAATTCGTCCACCATCATGTAACCAGGAGACCTTAGCGATGTTCTGCCCCAAATGCCGGCGCGAAGAGATGAAGCCCGAGACCCACAAAAACACTGAGATCGACCGCTGCCCCGTCTGCAAGGGCATGTTCTTCGAAAAGGGCGAGCTCGAGCGGATGATCATCACCAACGCCTCTGCCGACACCTTCGCTTTCTCCGCCATGTCCGACGCCATGGATGAGGTCACCGCCCACTGCACCCGTTGTGATGTGCCGATGAAGGCTCACACGGGCCTCGCGGATCTTCGCGTGGACATGTGCGACACATGTGGAGGGATCTTCCTTGACCAGGGAGAGCTTGCCACGCTGCAATTGCACGATAGCTAGATGACGTCGGCGAAGCAGGTCTGAAGCAGGTCTAGAGCGCTCGACGAAGCTCCTCCAGCTTGGCGCCGAAGACGTAGCTCAAGATACGCTTGCCGGCTCGATAGGAGCCGAGGAGTGTGCCGCTCACCTTCGATTGGCCCGCACGCCGCAAGCGATAGTTGGCGGGGATCTCACCCACGGCCAGGCCACGCTGCGCCGCCTTGACTTGCATTTCGATGGTCCAGCCAAAGTCCGGGTCACTCATCTCCAGCAGCTCGTAGGCCTCACGACGAATCGCCCGAAAGGGCCCAAGGTCGGTAAAATGCACGCCCCAGAAGACACGAACGAGGGAGCAGGTAAACAGACTACCGAAGTGCTGCAAGGGCGTGAGCGAGCCAGGTTCGCGCTCGCCCAACACCCGTGAGCCCACCACCAAGTCCAGATCCTCGTTGAAGAGCGCTGCTAGGAGCTCGCCGAGCTGGCTGGCGTCATCGCTTCC
>JAFCZD010000428.1 GCA_019314525.1 Deltaproteobacteria bacterium | reverse complement strand
TTGCCCTGCCACCAAGAAGGGCTGTGCCATCAATCGACCGATCTGTGACTTGTCTGGGGTCGACTTGCCCTTTTTGTCCACACGCCAGGCCTGTTGTACCACCGACTTCGGGAAGCCGCTGTTGTGCAAGAGCAGATCAAAGTGGCCATCGTTGTCGGTGTCGTACCAGGCCCAACGGGCGCGCTGCTGCGCGATCAGCGACATCTCTGCGTCGATCTTGTGACCAAGCTCGAGGAGCTTGGCCAGCGGCGTGCGTGCGGGGTGCTTGCCAAGGGTGTCTTGATCAACGTCGAAAACAAAGCCGCGCGCGAAGAGCCCTTTGGCGCGCAGGGTGTCAGCCTTGCCGTCGCGATCATAGTCAAAGAGAACACCCTCATGCCCAACGCCGCTGATAGGGTGTGGAAAATTGGGCTTACCACCGTTGCCAGCGCGCGGCAGCAGAGCGGGCGAGAAAAAGTGCTGCCCTGCTTTGGCCAGCCGTGTCCCTAGGGCGCTGTCCTTGAACATCTCAGGCCGCACCAAAGGGCCCTTTGTCAGCGTGGCGTCCTTCTGCAGCTTGCCGGCGGCGTCAATGCGGAAACCCTCGAGCACCTTGTTGTTATATTTGCTGGCCACCAGCAACACATCTTGTTTGCCGTCATTGTCCGTGTCGTACCAGGCGTAGAGGTGGCTATCTTGGGTCAAGAAGAGAAACTCGGCATCGAAAGAACGCTTGGCGAGCAGCTCTTTGGGCTTGGGTAAGGTCCCCCCTTTTGCGGTGTCTTGGTCGAGATCGAGGAGATAAGCCTGGGGACGAAGCTTACGCATGCTGCGGAAGAAGACGCGATAGGAGACGAATTTATGGAGCACCATCACATCGATCTTCTGATCCATATCGGCGTCGCCCACTTTGGCGACGGTGCCGCCGTCAACCCAAGGGTCGGGCAGCCGCTGGGGCGCCTTCTCCGGCACCTTCTTGACGAAGGCGCGCATCTCTCGCACGTGGATGTGGAAGTTCGACTCCTTCTTCGCCAGACCTCCTGAGCGGACAAAAGCATTCAAACCAACGATCTCGGCCTGCCGATTAACCAAAGGCCCGCCGCTGTCTCCCTGGCTGATGTCACACGTGGATTGGATCACCAGCGCGGGCTTTTTGGTCTCGAGCTGCTTGCGATATTCGTCGAGCTTCTTGCGCATCTTCTTCATCCGCGAGCGCATCTTTGGGCTCAACGCAGCGTCGCCTTTATCGCCTCCCTTTTTCTCTTTACCACTGTGCAACATCAGCTGCGCCAGGTGGGTTGAGAGCTTGCCCACGGCGGAGATCTGACCGTCCTTGATCGCCCACACCAAACCGATGCCCGCGTGCCCTAACGCCGAGACCGCCTCGCCGGGGGAAGGGTCTGTGCTGGAGATGGGGATCGCCACGAGGTCTTTGGGTGGGTCCACGAGCTTGATCACCGCCAAATCGAGGAGTGGGTCGCTCTTGTGCACATAGGCGTCATAAATCTTCTCCCGCTTCTCCATCAGGCCACCTTTTTTCAGCCTGCCCAAAGCGACCTTCACCTTCCAACGAAAGTTCTCACGCCAGGCGTGGGCGATGACATGGTGGTTGGTGAGGATCCAACCCGCGGGGTCGTAGATCACGCCGGTGCCGTAGCCGCGTTGCGAGCGCACGATCACGGTGGCGGGGGCCACGCGGCGATAGACATCCTGCACAGCATTTTGTCCACGCCCGGGCACGCCACCAGCGCGCTCCACCATGCCCTTTTCACCCTCATCATCCCCATGCACGCCCTCGGGCTCGTCCTGGGGCGTGTCGTCCTCGTAGAACCCGCTGAGGGAGATCTCACTGCCGAGCATGCCCTGGGGCAGTGTGGCGCTCTTGACCTCGTGCTCCCCCTTGCCCATGGCGCCAGCCTTGGAGAAACTCTCCCCCTTCTTCTCCCCAGCTGCTTGAGGCGGCTTCTGTACGCCGCTCTTGGGGCAAGCGACCAGGCCCAACACGAGCCCCACCGCCAACACACGCGCCGCTCCGTGGAGGACACACCCTGCACTCTTACCTGAAACCATGATCGCTCCTTTTCCCGACAAGCGGGCGCGACTATACCTCAAGCGTCAGTCATGGGGGAGATCAGCCGAAGGTGGGCAGCCGAAGGTGGGCAGCCGAAGGTGGGCAGCCGAAGGTGGTCAACCAAAGGCTCAGCTGAAGCTGGCCGGCGCGTTGCCAGGTTTCCACTTGATATTGCAGCCGATGCTCGGCTTCTGCTCAGCGGCGATGGCCCGCCCAGCCAAAAGAGCCTCCAGGGCAGCTCGGAGGTCCGCGCCGTCCACGGGCTTGTCATTCCCAGGGCGGCTCTCATCGAGCTGCCCGCGGTAACGCAAACGCTGCTCACCATCGAAGAGAAAAAAGTCCGGTGTGCAGGCCGCGCGATAGGCTTTGGCCACGTCCTGACTCTCATCGTAGAGGTAGGGGAAGGTGTAGCCAGCGCTGGCCGCCTCAGCTTTCATCTTAGCCGGACTGTCAGCAGGGTAATTCTCCACGTCATTGGCGTTGACGCCCACCACCGCCACTCCCCTCGCCCGATAATCACGCCCGAGTCGGGCGAGCTCAGCGCGAATGTGGATCACAAAAGGGCAGTGGTTGCAGATGAACATCACCAAGAGCCCTTTGGCCGTGCCAAAATCAGCCAGCGAGTGGAGCTTGCCATCTGGGTCGGGCAGAGAAAAATCCGGAGCTTCTGTGCCCAGCGCTAACATCGTCGATTCTGTGGCGACCATCGTCTCCCCTTGGGGTTGATAGGGCTATCGGTAGTAGGCCGAGAGCTTCTGCACCATCTCCTCGAAGGAGTCCGCGCAGTAGAGCAGCGGCTGATATTGTGTCACGTCGTAGTCTTGTGCCTCCATGGCCGCGATGTCAAAAGGCCGCAGCTCA
Source organism: Deltaproteobacteria bacterium (assembly GCA_019314525.1). Lineage (GTDB taxonomy): Bacteria > Myxococcota_A > Polyangia > JAFCZD01. The sequence goes on along the minus strand of JAFCZD010000428.1, from coordinate 2,679 downwards.
GCCTGGTGCATCGCCTGCAGCTCGCCCGCCGAAGAGAGCAAGCCTGCGCCATAAGCCTTGAGCGCACCAGCCTCACGCAAGACACCAAACTCGATGGTGAACCAATAGACACGCCCCAAACGCTCGAGGGCCTCGTCGTCAGGAGCCGATTTTGCGGCCTTGCCGATGAGCCGCGTGAGCTTGGTGAAGCGCTCGCTGGCGAGCATCGCGGCGTGACCGATGAGCTCGTGAACCACATCGGGCTCGGGCGTGTAGAGCGGCGTGGAGTGGTGGCGAATGTATTGCGTCGAGAGGAAGACATCGTCGCCCAAGGTCGAGAGGAAGACCTTCGGATGTACCAAGCCCGCCACGGGCTCGAGGCGAAAACCCGAGAGCTCCTGCGTGCGCTCTGAGACCTCCCAAAGCTGGGGAATGCGATCGTGGGGCAGCGCGAGGAGCTTGGCGTGTTCGAGGTAGTCCTTACAAGCATGCTCGGCGTGTGCAGCTTTGAGGCTACGCCACACCTCCTGCCACACAGCGTGATCTTGCGCAGTGTAGTCCACTTCGGGCACCTGGCTGCCCGGGCGATGGTCCAGGCCTATTTGCGCGATAGCGTTGCGGCGCGCACGATAGGCGGCGTCACGAAAGCCTGGGTGGTCAGGGTCGAGCTGCACGATAGCGCTGCGATCGCCGAGCAAGACCACCGCTGAGTTGGCAACGGTCGTCTTGTCATCGATCATCTCCAAGGCCCGTGGGGCTGCGTCATCGTTGGGGGACATCTCAGGGTTGATCATGCCATCACCTCCGAAGGCATCCTGTCTCCTCCGAGGCATGAGATCAAGGACAAGTAATGCGTCTAAACTCCTACAAACATAGGGGCATTTCGCTTCTCGTTGCGTCACCTGCAGCATGGGATAAACCAAAAGAGGAGCCAACCCCAAGGAGGCCACCGAATGCAGACCACACCCACCGACAGAGCAAACCCTGATTTGTCCCCCATTGAGATGCCTCACCGTGAGATCGCGACAGCAATCTCCGATGCCCTCGTCAACCTCGACGTGCAAGAGACCACAACCCGCTTCCGCGCTGACAACGAGCTGCTCTTCTTGCAGCGCTTCTTGGACCCTCGTTGGGTGGAGACCACCCTCGCCAAGAAGGCAAGAGAGCTGCTCCCCCGAGTTCATCGGGGCAAGGTCGGCTCCTACAAAAAGAGCGGGAGTCTCAGCGCCTTCACCCTAGAGGAGCACGCCCCCGAGTTCATCGAACTCTACCACTCACAAGAGCTGATGAATTTCTTCAGTGAACTCGTAGGCGAAACGCTCGTGCTCTCCCCCGACACCGATCCCCACGCCTGCGCCCTCTACTATTACACCGAGCCCGGTGACCACATCGGGTTTCACTATGACAAGAGCTGGTACCGCGGCGCGCGCTACACCGTGCTCATCGGCTTGGTCCAGGATACGAGCCACTGCCTGCTGGAGTGTCACCCACACAAGGACGAACCTCAACGCGAGACACAAGAGCTGACCCTCGCCACCACCCCTGGCTCATTGGTGCTCTTCAACGGCGACAAGCTCTGGCACGGCGTAAGCCCACTGGCTGAGGGCGAGCAGCGTATTGTGCTCACCCTGGAATACCTCACCGACTCACATATGAGCACCCCCAAGCGCTGGATCTCCAACTTCAAGGACGCTGTGGCCTATTTCGGCCTGCGCGGCATCACGCGGAAGAGGTAGCGCGCGAAGAAACCTAAGGCTTCAACGTCACCTCACCCTTGGCGAAGATCACTTTGCGTCGACCCAGAAGTTGCCCAAGGTGAATGATGTAAGTGCGACCTTTGTTGAGCCCTACGTCAGGGTCGAGGTCGAGGTCGTGGACAACGATCTCACGCGCTTTGCCCCCAGGCGTTGACTCCATATGGGAGTATTCCTTCCTCTTCACCGCGCCTTTGTCCGACTTATCGAAATACCAGATCGTGATCGGGCCGGCGTAACAGCGCTTCTTGAGGAAGGCTACCATCGAGCCCTTCCAATGCTTGTCTGCCCCTCGGGGCAACACACCTGCACCCTTCTTTTTGGAGAAGCGCGCCAGCATCAAAACGAGAGCTGTGAATGTTGCACTAAGAGCTAAATAACGAGCCATAACGACCCCCTTTGCCGTAGTGCGTCATCCTACACATAGGTCGTGAGCTGCGGCAAGGTGTGCAGATCTAACGTGCAGATCTAACGTGCAGATCTGACGTGCAGATCTGGCCCAAGGGTACCGTGACGAGCTTAGAACGTGATTGTACCTACGGTGAAGGCCTCCTTCTTCTTGGTGAGCCGCAGCGTTAGGGAGCGTCGACGCTGATTGTGCCGTCCGTAGTTGGTGTAGACATCCACTTGCAGCGTCACGGCGCCGGCTAGCTTGGCTGCAGAGCTGCCGTAGAATTTGGTGCGAATCTTATAGCGCCCACGCATGGCGCGACGAATAGCGTAGACCTCGGGCCCATAGCCACGGGTAAAGTCGCGCGTCACCAGCCCACCGATGCGCGTGCGATTGTGACCAAAGTAGGCCTCCTCGTTCGAGGGCTCCACCACGTGCAGATCCATATCCGTGTTGTCAGCGTCCCAAGTCATCACGATGCGCACATCCATATCGAGGTGCTTGACGAGCCGTGGGTCCACGGGGATCTGCTCCAGCCCAACCCGACGCGCCTTG
>JAFCZD010000427.1 GCA_019314525.1 Deltaproteobacteria bacterium | reverse complement strand
CCACTTCCTTTGCAACGCAACCGCCAGCGTTCGCAGCCATATCCGTTGCATCACGGGGCGCGAGTTTGTGAAAATAGAAATAGATCAAGACACCCGTGATGTCATAGCAGTCTCCCACCTGCACGCTCTCGTGCAAATAGAGCTCGTCATCGACGTTCAAACCACCCAACACGCGAAACTCGCCATACTCCACGCTAAGAGGATCCGTCACTTTGGCGGCTCTAATCTTCACGAGGACACCCTCATATTTGGCAGCCTCAGTAGCGTCTTTCAGCGTGGCTACGCTAACTTCTGTGGCAGGAAGCGGGGTCCCCAGACCCTTATTCGTTACCGTCGCCCCCAGACCAATCTGTATCACGACCTTGTTGTCGTTGAAGGGGCTCGAAGTCGGTCCGGCCCAATGCTCCACCACACCAGCCACATCCACAGTGTTCCCGACCTTCAAATCGCTCACCAGCCCACCGCCTGCGAGCTCTGGTGCGAAAACCACCAAGCCGCTGTTGGGGCCGCCTGCGGCATCCTGCACATAAACATGCCCGCTATAGTCGCCAAAGGTATCAACTGCGGTCACCACCACATCCTTCAGCACCACGCTTTGCCCCGCTGCCACAACACCCGTCTTGATGTCCGCGATGCTGGTCGCCGTACCCGTGGGGATATCTCCCCCGCCACCACCATCCTGGGTAACAGCGGGGCCATCCCCCGTGGGTGGATCGGTTTCGTCGTCACGACAAGCACCAAGGCTGAAGATCAAGCTCGTACCGAGCACGAGGGTTAGCGCGCTACGCATAGGGTCCTCCTCATTAAGAAAGGCTACTGGGCGTCTGGCCCATCGTTCTTATAGAGACTTAGGCCGCAACTGGCAAGCGCTCGGCTCGAAGAGATCCGAATCAGAGAGTATTTGAGATGGGATGTTTAGGGGCTTGGTTCTGGAGACGAAGACACTCGTCCCGAGATGGGGTCGTCTGAAGAAAAAGCCGTAGAGAAAAGTGGTCTTGAGACAACGCTGTCTCAACAGCTGGCGCCGCTGAGTGCTACTCCTTGCCGCGAAGGCGAGAAAGCAACCCCTTTTTCTTCTCCCCGTCCTCACCATCGGTGGAGCCGCCCTCGCCCTCTCGCCTATCCCCATCAATGAACTCGACGAGGACCATGGGAGCGTTGTCACCCTTGCGGTTACCCAGCTTATAAACACGGGTGAACCCACCTGGTCGACCCAGATAACGTGGCGCCCACTCCTCGAAGAGTTTCCGCACGGCATCCCGATCCTTGAGCGTCCGACGCACCAAACGCATGGCGTGCACCACCTGCGCCTTCTCGTCCGCATCCAACTTGGAACGCTCCTTCAGCAGCACATCGCCTAGACGTGTCGCCCGTGCGATAGCGCCCTCGGCCACCCGCCGCAACTCTCGGGCGCGTCGCTCAGTGGTCTTGATGCGACCATGCTCTACAAGAGCCAAGAGCATATTGTTTGTCATCGCCCGTCGATGGGATGGGCTGCGGTTCAGCTTAGTATGGGCCTTACGATGTCTCACAGCTCTACTCCCGCGCCAAGGGGGCTGAAGCTCTCACTTCGAGCCCTCTCCCCGACGTTTACTCGTTTTCGCCGTCGCTCGACCCCTCTGGGACAAGCGTCGAGGGGTCTTTCCAATTGTCCAATTTCATGCCCAAACCAAGCTGCATCGCCGACAGGATCTCTTTGATCTCCTTGAGCGACTTACGACCGAAGTTCTTGGTTTTCAGCATCTCGGCTTCGGTCTTTTGCACCAGTTGGCCGATATACTTGATATTCGCGTTCTGCAAGCAATTCGCGGAACGAACTGAAAGCTCCAGCTCGTCCACAGGACGATTGAGGTTATCATAGAGGACACGGATATCCTCGTCAGCCTCAGTCTCCTCCTCAGGATCCGGCAACTCCTCGAAGTTAATGAAGATGGCCAACTGGTCCTTCAGGATCTTCGCCGAAAAAGCTACGGCGTCCTCAGGCTTCACACTGCCATCTGTCCAGACCTCGAGGGTCAATTTATCATAATCTGTTTGCTGGCCAACACGCGCATTGGTCACTGTGTAGTTGACCTTCCGCACGGGCGAGAAGAGCGCATCGATGGGCACTGTGCCCACTGGAGCAGCAGCATTCTTGTTCCGCTCTGCGGAAACATAACCACGACCGAGTTGTACGGTCAGCTCCATGTTGAGCTTGCCCTCACCTGAGAGCGTCGCAATATGCTGCTTCGGGTTGATGATCTCGATCCCCGGAGGCGTCTGGATATCGCCAGCCGTGATCTCGCCTTCGCCCCTCGCCTGAATCGCGATGGTCCGCGGTCCAGCCTCATCCATGCGAATCAACACCTCTTTGAGGTTGAGGATGATATCTGTCACATCCTCAACCACACCAGAGAGCGTTGTGAACTCATGCAGTGCGCCGTCCACCTTAATCGCGGTCACGGCAGCGCCCTGTAGCGATGAGAGCAAGACACGACGCAGGCTGTTCCCGATGGTCAGCCCAAACCCGCGCTCCAGCGGCTCACAGCTGAACTTCCCATAGGAACTGCTCAGGGTTTCACTGTCTTTATCGAGCGTCCGCGGCTTGATCAAATCACGCCAGTTGCGAGCGACAACCGGGTTCTGCGTCTTGGCGCCGAGCGCGTTGGTGTCCATGCTGGTCCCTTCCTAGCCTTCTGTCACGAGGCCCTCCATGACTCTACGGAGGGTTTTCCGTCTACTTCGAATAGAGTTCCACGATCAACTGCTCACGAACCGGCATTGTCAGCTCTTCGCGGACAGGCATATCTCTAAACACGCCCTTGAAAGCCTCTTTGTCGACCTCCAGCCAGCTTGGCACCCCACGGCGATCCACTGCTCCAAGAGCCTCGACAACCTTCACCACTTTGCGGCTCTTCTCGATCACTTCCACAACATCCCCCGGCTTGAGCAGCATCGACGGGATATTGGCTTTGTGACCATTGAGCGTAAAATGCCGGTGAAGCACGAGTTGTCGTGCTTCCTGACGTGTCGAGGCAAATCCCAGCCGGTACACAACGTTGTCCAGCCGACGCTCGAGGAGTTTAAGGAGGTTCTCGCCCGTTACCCCCTTCATCCGATTGGCCTTCTCATAGTAGCCGCGGAACTGCTTCTCCAAGATGCCGTAGGTACGACGCACCTTCTGCTTTTCACGCAACTGCTCGCCATAATCAGAGCGCCTTTTGCGACCCTGACCGTGTTGCCCTGGCGGATACGCGCGGCGTTCGTAAGAACACTTATCCGTGTAGCAACGGTCCCCTTTTAGGAACAGCTTCAAGTCTTCCCGGCGACAAAGCCGGCAAACGGGTCCCGTGTATCTAGCCACCAGCGGCCTCCTGTAGCTCACTAACGATAAGCGCGCCTAGACGCGCTAAGAATTCACAAATTCCCCACCCAGAAAGGTCTCAGACACGCCGTCGTTTTGGCGCGCGACACCCGTTATGGGGGATGGGCGTAACGTCACGAATCAAGGTGACCCTGAAGCCAGCGTTTTGTAGTGCTCGCAGCGCCGACTCGCGCCCCGCTCCTGGCCCCTTGAGATAGACCACAAGGCTTCGCATCCCGTGCTCCGCCGCCTTACGGGCAGCGTCCTCGCCGGCCATCTGTGCAGCAAAGGGTGTACTCTTCCGCGAACCCTTGAAACCACACACACCAGCACTCGACCATGAGATCACGTTACCACTCACATCTGTGATGGTGACCAATGTGTTGTTAAAGGTCGACGCGATGTGGGCCACACCGTTTTGGACGTTCTTCTTGATCTTGCGCTTGCCCTTGCGTGGATTTGCCATTTCTTCTCACCAATACCAGCAATTACTGTGCCGGCTAGATAGTCGACTCGTGCCTGCTTTGCAATAAAAACCCGATAGCTTTCGCCATCGCCCAGCCCAGAATGACTGTCTACTTCTTCTTCTTGCGACTCATGATGCCACGACGGGGCCCCTTACGCGTACGCGCGTTGGTGCTCGTCCGCTGCCCTCGAACCGGCAACCCACGTTTATGGCGAATGCCGCGATAGCAGTTCAGGTCCATCAAACGTTTGATGTTCATGGAGACTTCGCGGCGGAGATCCCCCTCCACCTTGTAGTCCGCGTCGATCACTTGCCGCACACGACGCACTTGATCTTCTGTGAGATCGTCTGTGCGAATACCGCCGCCGACCTCAGCCTTATCCAAAATCTCATGGGCGATCGAGCGACCAATCCCAAAGATATAGGTCAACGCGATATCCATGCGCTTGTTGCGAGGCAAGTCAACCCCGGCAATGCGTGCCATCTTGCATACTCCAGTCGACGGCGTGTCCGCCGCAATATCCGATGGGCTCAGTGGCCCAAACTAACCTAGACGCGGCTAACCTTGACGCTGTTTGTGTCGTGGGTTCTCACAGAGAACGCGCACAACCCCACGCCTTTTGATGATCTTGCACTTGTCACACATCTTGCGAACTGACGCTCGGACCTTCATGGTCAACCTCTTGTTACTCGCTTCGAGAAGCGAATTCGCTAAGCACCCAGGGACCCTCCTCGAGGATAGCCACCGAGTGTTCAAAATGGGCCGCGAGCTTGCCATCTCGGGTCCGCGCTGTCCAGCCATCTTCGTCCACGATTACCGCGGGTTCTCCCGCAACTACCATAGGCTCGATCGCCAGCACCATCCCGGGCTTCAGTCTCGGGGCTCTTCTAAATCTCTCCACAAAGTTAGGCACCAAAGGGTCCTCGTGCAAATCAGTGCCAATACCATGCCCGAAGAAGTGTCGGATTACCGAGAATCCACAGCTCTCCACATGTTTTTGCACCGCCTTTGACACGTCGCTCAGCTTTTTCCCGACGTGACACTGCTCGATAGCCCTCTCTAGCGCCTCCTTTGTTACACTCATCAATCGACGCGCTTGACTCGAGATCTCTCCAACCCCAAAGGTCCTAGCCGCGTCGCCAAAGTATCCGTCTTTTGCTACTCCAAAATCCACACTAACGATATCGCCCTCTTCCAACATTCGGCTCCGCCGGGGGACGCCGTGGACGATCTCATCATTTACCGAGACACAAACTACCGAGGGAAAGGGGGGGGAGCCATAGCCCAAAAACGCTGCCTCTACCCCATGTTCTCGAACCAGCTCAGTCCCTAGAGCGCCTATTTCCCAGGTTGTAACACCAGGTGCGATCATCGCCCCCATGGCGTCCAGCACC
>JAFCZD010000426.1 GCA_019314525.1 Deltaproteobacteria bacterium | reverse complement strand
GGGGTGGTCGCGCCCATGCCCTACAAAGAGGCCAAGGCGCAGCTGCTCAACAGCTTTGACCGCGCCTACTTGGAGGCGCTGCTGGAGCACAACGGCAAGAACCTGACGCGCGCGGCAGCGGCAGCGGGCCTAAGCCGCAAACATCTCTACGAGCTGCTGCGACGCGCTGAGCTCATTCCCGGGAACGTCTGAGAGCGTTCAGCGTCCACCAGAGGGCATCCTGCATTGTCGCAGAGCCACCGAGGCCCTATGATCAACAGGCATGGAGGATCGACTCGCACTGCCGGAAAACCTCTGGTTCGAACTCGAACCCGCCTCTCCCCAGGAGTGTCCCTATTTGCCCAATCGAGAGATCCAGCTCGGTTTGGGGCTAATGCTGCCCGACGCGCCACACTTTGACCGACTGCTGGCGCGGGGTTGTCGCCGATTGGGGCAAATCTTCTATCTGCCAGCGTGCGCGGGCTGCCGCGAGTGTCTGCCCATCCGCGTGCCCCTCGCGACCTTCGCACCCTCACGCAGCCAACGTCGTCTTTGGCGTCGCGTCGCAGACCGCTTCGAGGTCCGCCTGCTGCCTCCAACGTTTGAGGAGGCCCACTTCCAGCTCTATCATCGCCACTCCCTTCACGTCTCCGACGACAACACGCCCGGTGGACCGGAGTCTTATGTGCGCGCCTTTCTGCTCAGCACCGTGGAGACGCGCCTCGTGGAATATCGCGTCGATGAACAGCTCGTCGCCCTGAGCATCATCGACGAAGGCGAAAAAGCTATCTCCTCGGTCTACACCTGCTGGGACCCAGACCAGGCGCATCTGTCACCGGGGACTTTCAGCGCGCTGTGGGAGATGCGATGGGCGCGAGACGCGGGCAAAGAGCACTACTACCTCGGCTACTACATCGCCGAATGCTCGCGCATGAACTACAAAAACCGCTTCCGGCCTTATGAGCTACTGGACTGGAGCAGAGGGGAATGGGGGGTGGGGGATGGGGCATGAAGCAGGCGCAGGAGGGCAGCTATGGGACGACGGGCAGGATGAGGCGGTTGTTGGCCTCGCCGTCATACGACGCGGTAGCTCCAGGCGTCACACAACCTGTAGCGTACTCTGTATAGAGCTCGTCGATTTGGTGTTTGCTGTCCACATCGACAGTGATTGGAGAGTTCCGATCCATGTTTGAAGGAAGATACACGAGATAGCCCTCTCCAGGAGCCATGGGGCCAACAACGCTCTCAAAGACACGCGCATTTTGGGCAAACCTAACCCAGGTGGGTCCCGCTTCCGCCCATTTTGCGCTGTTACGAACCATAATCGCGGTAGGATGAAAATCGCTGGCCACAATATCAGCGTTAGGCCTGGCACACTCGGGGGCGCTGTCAATTTCACCGGCGCAGGTCACGTCGTAAACGGAGAATAGCGAGCTTTCGACGACGGCAGTTTTGTTGCTGCTGTCGGTTATCCGCAGGGTCAGGTAGTGGCCCTCTCTGCACTGCAGGGGCATCGGTAGAGTCGAGAAGCAGGACTTCTTGTTGCTGCAAGCGGTGAGGTGAGTGCTGATTCCGCCGGCGTTCGTGGACCATTCGAGGCTGAGGTTGTCGCCATCCTCGTTGTCATCGACCTCAGCGGTGGCATAAACCCATCCGTCACTCTCTATCCAATCGGCGGACTTCACGGTGATCGTGCCCGTGGGGCCCCCCCATGGGACAAGTTTGGGGGAGTAACTCGTGAGCAAGGGATTCGCGCGCGTGAGCAAGTCCGCGTGGGAGGTCGCCGGCGAAAAAGCGGCTAGGATGGCAGCGGTGGCAGCGAGTGTTAACAGTTGGCTTTTCATGTGCATCTCCTTGTTGTCTTGTGTGTCTGGTTTCCTAAGGAATGCAGAGAGGGTGCCAACCACTAAGACCCTGAAATAATGGGTGCGTTCCAAAGAGTGTTACCCAGAGGTTTCGCTCAACGAACCGCTTCTATACCTGGAGGTAACAAAGAGGGAGTTCAACCGTGGATCCCGCTTGAGCAGACGAGCCCGCCCGCGATACCATCATCCTCATGAGAAAAGTTGGTAGCTCCCTTTACCTCGATGGGGCCTCTGCGGAGGTCCTTGACACCTACACCATCACCGAGCCTGGCGAGGATGGTGAGAGCTGGACGGTGGACCAACTCCAAGATGACGCGGGCAATATCTTTCTCTGCGAGGAGGACGGCGATGAGCTGACCCTCTACCGCCCCGTCGATCCGAGCCAACCTGAGCCGGTCAATGTCGCCTGGGATTACAACCAGACCATCGAGCTAAAGTCAGCGGTGCACGGCAAGCGCTCCAACGTGAACTACGCCAGCGGCGACTGGACCGATGGGCGCAGCATCCTGCAGATCGACGCCGAGATCTGGCAAATGGACGACTACCTTGTGCGCTATGGGCCAAGCAAGGACTGGCTCGCGCGCGCCACCACCTCCGCGAGCCAGCTCACGCCCTTTGAGTTGGACCAAAAGTGCGAGCCCCCGCGGCGCATCGATGTCTTGGGCTGGGTGCTCCTGGGGCTCTTTGCCGCCTGGGGTGCGGCCTCGGTAGCCCTTGGAAAGCCCTTGGGCTTTGACTGGGGCTATTGGATCGTCGGCGGCACGTTGATCACCATCACCACCTTCGGACACGCGCGCCGCCCACGGCTCGCCTTGAGCGCGAGCTTCGGCCTCTTCCTGCTGAGCGCGTTCGTCCTCGTGGGCCCTCTGGGCAAAAGCTTTGCGCTGCCTCTACCAGGCGCCGCCACCACTGTGGCGCTGCTCTGGCTGGGCGTGCTCGTGGTGCTCAGCTTGAGCTGGCAAAGGGGCTTTTACATCATCGCCGACAGTGCCACCAAGGCCGGCTTCATCTCGCTGCTGGTCTACACCGTCGGCCTGCTCCTCATGTGCCTCTTCGACGAGGACTCCTCTTGGCTCAGCAGCTGGTGGTGGTACTTCCGTGCAGCGCCCTATTGCTACTTCTGGCCGCCGATCTTCGTCGGCTGGCTGATCTACTATTATTTCGACTACCGGGACGTGCCCCTCTCCGAGCGAGGTTTCATCAAGCTGCGGGGGCGTGTGGTTCGTCACCTAGCGAGCGCGCAGCCGCTGAAAAACGCGATACACATCGGCGATGGCGCTGACGATCTGGCGGACGCGCTGCACCTCTGCAGCGATCCACGCGTACGCGCCCTCGCTCCCTACCGTGAACTCTTGCAAGAGATCGCCGAGGTCTTCCGCGCCCTCGCTGGGCAGAAGATCTCTCTGCCAAGCGTCGGCGCCACAGCCGAGAAGGTCAACGCGGACCTCAAGCTGCTCTCGGAGGAGCTGTCGCAGATGGGCCCTGAGGGCAAGACCATGCGCATCTCGCCGCTGCTCAAATTCCTTGCGAGCGACAACCCGGAGAAGGACGACTTCCTCGAGGCGCTGCAGGGCAAACCCATGAAAGCAAGTTGATGAACTAGCTTTAGGCTGACAGTCGCTTGGCGTGCGCTATCCTCCTGCCTGGAGGATTTTCATGAAGCTACTCGCGATTACATCTGATAGCGCCGCTGGTCTTAATGCCCAGGTATCCGGCCACTTCGGCGCAGCCGCCTTCTTCACCCTCGTGACCATCGACGACGATGGCAAGGTGGGCGACATCCGCAGCGAAGCCAACCCTCACGCCCAGCAGCACACCCCAGGGGCCGTGCCCAAGTTCATTCGCAGCTTGAACGCCAACGTCATCATCGCTGGTGGCATGGGGCAGCGCGCCCAGCAGATATTCACTAACCTGGGCATGGAAGTGCGTGCCGGGAAGAGTGGGACTGTGGGCAACGTCATCGACGCCTATCTCGCGGGACAGCTCGCAGAAGGGGCGCCCTGCCAACACCATGATAACGGAGACGGCCATGGCGACGGTCACGGATGTGGGGACGGCCACGGGCCAGCAGCGAACTAAGTTAGCTGACTAAGTTAGCTGACTAAGTTAGCTGACTAAGGCGGCTGACTAAGAGAGGCGCTGCCCCGGCTTGGCGCCCTCATCGGGCGTCAAGAGGAAGACCTGATCGCCCTCCCCCGCGGCGATGACCATGCCCTCAGAGAGGCCGAAGCGCATCTTGCGCGGCGCCAGGTTTGCCACCATCACCACCATGCGCCCCTCGAGGACCTTGGGGTCGGGGAACGCCTTTTTGATGCCCGCAAAGACCGTGCGGGTCTCACCCCCGAGGTCGAGCTTCAACTCGAGGAGCTTGCCCGCCCCCTTGACCAGATCGGCCGCGACCACCTGCGCCACGCGCAAATCGACTTTGGCGAAATCATCGAAGCTGATCTCATCAGCGATGGGGTCGGCCTCCAGGGGAGTTTTTTCTGCGGCGGGTGCGTCCTCTTCCGCTGCCTTGGAGCCCTCCACCATCTTCGCGATCTGCTTTTCGTCCACGCGCTGCATCAGCGGCTTGTAGCGGTCAACGACATGGTCGAGCAGCGGCGTCTTGGCTGCATGCCAATCCATGCTTTCAATCTTCAAGAAGGCCTCGGTCCCGGCGGCTAGGCGCGGCAGGACAGGCTTGAGGTAGGCCACCAAGGCGCGAAACATGTTGATGCCCTGAGTGCAAACCGCGTGTGCCTCGGGCAACGTCGCGTCGTCCTTCACCAGCGCCCAGGGCTTCTTCTCATCGATATAAACGTTGGCGCGATCGGCCAAGGCCATGATGCTGCGGATCGCCTTGGAAAAATCACGCCCCTCGTAGGCGGCGGCGATCTCGTCTCCCGCAGCGACGATCTCCTCGTAGAGCCCTGGCTCGGGCAAGGTGGCCGCGAGCTTGCCATCGAAGCGCTTGCTGATGAAGCCTGCGCAACGGCTGGCGATGTTCACCAGCTTGCCCACCAAGTCCGAGTTAACGCGCAGGCGAAAATCCTCGAGGGAGAGATCGATATCGCTCACGCCTGAGGTCAGCTTGGCGGCGTAGTAGTAGCGCAACCACTCGGGGTTGAGGTGTTCGAGGTAGGTGCGCGCCATGATGAAGGTGCCACGAGATTTGGACATCTTCTTGCCATCCACCGTCAAGAAGCCATGAACGAAGACGGCGGATGGTTTGCGAAAGCCTGCGCCATGGAGCATCGCCGGCCAGAAGAGCGTATGGAAGTAGGCGATGTCCTTGCCGATGAAATGGTAAAGCTCGGCCTTGCTCTCTAGCCCCCAATAGGCGTCGAAGTCGACGCCTTCGCGCTTACAATAGGCCTTGAAGCTC
>JAFCZD010000425.1 GCA_019314525.1 Deltaproteobacteria bacterium | reverse complement strand
ACGAAGTGAACGAATCGTTCAAGGCTTCTCTGTCGCCTCTGGCCCTGCAAAAGCCCTTGGAATGCGACACAGACGAGGTGAACGAATCGTTCAAGGCTTCTCTGTCGCCTCTGGCCCTGCAAAAGCCCTTGGAATGCGACACAGACGAAGTGAACGAATCGTTCAAGGCTTCTCTGTCGCCCTTATTTCCGAAAGTACCAAGTCATGCCCTCGAAAGAGTGCACCCCTATTCGTGCGCCGGCTTTTTCAGCAGGCCCCCGGGCTGGGGGCTCTTACATGAGGCGTGGTCGGAGCGCACGGTGAGGAGTTTTGTCTCTTTGAGCTGGCTGCAGCCCTTCTGTGCCTGCCAGCTGATGACCACCGAGACGGAGTCCACCCCGCTCTTGCCCTGGCCTTCGCGTTTGAACTGGCCAATGGTGCCTGAAGCCTTGGGCGACTTCGCACCCGATGTCGTGCCGCTAGGCTGCACATCGATGGCCATCATGTAGCGCGCCCCGTCCACGTCGACGACGCGCCAATTGATGATGAATGTTTGTTTGGCCCCCTCAGCCTGGAGCACCACCTCGTCATGACAATCGAGATCGATGGCGCTGGGCAGCCGCCTGCGAACCTTCGGGGGCAGCTTCGACGAGACGTCAAGGCGCACGAGAGGGTTGGGCATGGTGGCGGGGCCAGCGTCACAGGCTAACGGGCCAACGAAGAGCACGAGGACGAGGAGGTGGAGCAGGTAGCGTTTCATGGGCGTGAGTCTAGCAGATCTTCAGCGCAGGTAGGCGAGGTCTTCAGAGCAGGTAGGCGAGATCTTCAGAGCAGGTAGGCGAGATCTTCCAGGCCTTCGAGGGCCGTGTACATCATGTCGATGGCCACCCCGTCGTGCACCTCAAGGCTGAAGGTCACCGAGACGAAGTTGCCCTTTTTGCTGGGGCGCTCCATCAACACCACGTCGCCATAGCCTTTGGCGTCGAGGACTTCTCGAACCTTCTGGGAAAAATCTGCTCCGCGGCCGATGGCTTTGAACGTGAAGTCGGTGGGGAAGTCCACCAGCTCGTCAAAGCGCTCGGCACGCGGCAGCTTGGAGAGGCGCTGGGACTCCTGTTCATACTCACTAGGCATCACCAAAATTCTAGCACAAATCAGGGAAGTTCATGGAATGCGAGGGTGGGCGTGCGTAACCTTGTACCATTCGGACCGATCGCATTTGACAACCTCTTGGGTGCAGCGCATATTTGCAAGTGAGTATTTGCTCGCATGCGAGCGGAGGTCACCCTCCAGGAGCACACGATGGTTGCACGCCAATCCACGGAAGCACGCCAGCAACAGATCGCCGAAGCGGCGCTGAAGATCCTTTCGGAGCAGGGTCTGAGGCGTTTCACCACCACCGCCATCGCCAAAGAAGTGGGCATCGCCGAGGGCACGATTTTCCGGCATTTCCCCAACAAAATGGCGATCGTCGATGCAGCCCTGGATCGCGCCGAGGAGGTGCTCTTTGCGGGTTTTCCACCGGTGGATCCCGATCCTCTGGTGCGGCTCGGCCTCTTCTTCGAGCAGCGCATCAAGGTGAGCCAGTCCCACTATAATATCGTTCGGTTGATTCAGTCTGAGCAGCTGGTGCACGCGTCCAAGGGCGCGGCGGCAGACCGCATTACGCGCTGGAAGGTGCGCTCGGTGGATTTCCTCAGGGGATGCCTGGCGGAGGCCAAGGCGGCGGGCATGTTGCGAGAAGGGGTGGACGTTCAAACCCTGGCGATCATCGTGCATGGCTCGTTGATTGGCTTTGTCCTGGCTGGCAACCCTCGACCTGGGGCCAAAGCCCCAGAGGCAGCGAAGCTCTGGTCCACCATCAAGACGCTGATCAGCGCCTGCTGATCACCCTCTGCTAACCACCCTTGATCTAGGCGTGATCTGATAGGCGCTTGAGCACTGCTTGGGCACTTCCGTGATCTGCGTGAAGAGTGCCTGCCAGAGTTTCGAAGTTCCAAAGCGGCTGGGCAAGCTCAAAGAGACGGTCTGCCGTCCAGGCGTAGATCCACCAGGATGAAATTCCACCAGATTCTGGGCGCTCTATCGTTACCCAGATGCGTCCCTGCTCTGGCAAGAACTCATGGGTTGCAACGTCTCCAGCAAGGTCCCAACGCTGTCCTGCTGGAAAGGACTTGAGCAACAGGTCCATCACACCTGCCGAGCTCGGCTCTCTTGCTCGCAACCACAAACCGTTTTCATAGGGCTTCACAAGCTCGCTCATGGTGTCATACGCGAATTCGGACCCATCATCCCAAGTCGACCAGTCTGTCTCCGGCCCAAAGAACGACCAGGGGCTTTGGTCTGCCACATAGGATGTTGCAACCAGCATGTACATGAAGCTTGAGAAGCAATTCGAATCAACAGGACCATGATCCTCTGTGGCGCGAGTCCAACCTGTAGATGCATGTGTAGAGTCCCGGCAGTGCACCCACACAGGCGGGTCGTCAGATCCATCGAGCTCGACAAAGCCATGCCAGACCCTCATGACGTCCGTTTCGATCCACGCCAATGGATTCTGCGTGGGCAAGGGCAGCATATCCCATTGAGAGAAGAGGGCATGGGGTCTGCTCGAATGTGCGTCGACGATGTTGGAAAGAAGCTCGTCCAAAGTTGGTGGCGGCACCTGCGAAAACTCTGCCCAGAGTTCGTTGGTAGGCAGCACCCAGGGAGATTTTCCTAGGCCCAGAGAAATGGTGCATTCCGTTGCATAGAAGTCGCGTAGAGCCCGTGGCAGCCGGAGATTTGTGCGCTCTTGCCAGGCATCAATCGTCCGCGCCACCCTCTCGTTCGGTGCTGGATGGGCGTTGAACAGGTCATACATGGTTTGAAGGCGTGAAATTGCGCTCATGGGTGAACACCTTTCGCTGAGCATCTGGCGCGATGTGCATGCGGTAGATGAAGGCTGGGACCTTGGACACGAACTTGAAGGCTCAGCGGCGGTGATCGCGAAGCCTTTGGCTCGTGGCCCGCTGCTTGTGCAATGGCTCTGTTTGCCTCCAGAGCCATAGAGTGCTGGCACTCTAGCTCGACCGCTCGCCTGTGGACGCCACCGGTCCATCGTCCACAGCTCTCCTTACACACATCAGCCAAGCGAAAATGCGAAAATGCGCCAATGCAACCTTGCGTGCTCCACCGCCACCCTTTCATACTGCAGCTGGGTTCGTGGACCGCGGTTGGAATACCTACCCCTTTAGCCTCTCCACATAGGGGGTCGGATGCTTTGTCCTGGAACGAGATTCTTCCTTGTAGCATTGGGCCTTGTGGTCTTTCCACCAGAACAGGCATTGGCCCAAAAGCCTATCGTTGCCGTCTTCAACATCGACGCCAGGGGCGTCAAACTGAACAACCGGGCCAAATCGATTCTACGGGACTACATCGAAACTCAGTTGACAGCGAGTGGTGTATACGAGGTGGTGCCCCCAGACGCGCTACGCAAGGCCCTGTCCAAGCAGAAAACGAAATCGTACAAGGCTTGTTTCGCGCAGTCCTGTCAGATTTCCATTGGTCAGGAGGTCGCGGCCAACAAGTCACTCTCCACGCGGGTTTCGAAGATTGGGCGGAAGTGCATGGTGACCGCTAAGCTCTACGATCTGCTCAAGTCCACTGCCGAGAAAGGCGCCACTTCTGAGGGGAGATGTGGGGAGAATGGTATTATGGGGTCCACCAAGGTGGTTGTGGCCAGGTTGACTGGGAAAGATATTTCTCCAAAACCATCTTGGGCCATGGGCAGGGACAGCGCCCCGATGGTGTTGGTGCCTGCAGGCAACTTTATGCGAGGCTCCAACTTCGGCAACAAGAATGAGAAGCCCCAGCGGAGCATCTATCTGGATGCTTTTTACATCGATAAACACGAAGTGACGGTTCGGCAGTACCGCAAGTGTGTAAGAGACGGTAGCTGCAGCAGACCGGATATCAAGAGACACTGCAATTGGGGCAAGAGCGGTCGAGACAACCACCCCATAAACTGCGTAAACTGGAAGCAGGCCAAGAACTACTGTTCTTGGGTCGGCAATCGGTTGCCCACCGAGGCCGAGTGGGAAAAGGCGGCGCGAGGTACTGATGGCAGGAAGTACCCATGGGGGGAGGCGAAAGCCACATGTACACGGGCTGTCATGAGTGAAGGAGGCGTCAGTCTTGGGTGCGGCAAGAGCCGGACGTGGGCGGTGGGCAGCAAGTCGCCGGCCGGAGATAGCCCCTATGGTGCCCAGGACATGGCCGGAAACGTATGGGAGTGGGTCAGGGACGGGTATGCCAAGGACTATTACGCGGTGAGCCCCTCGCGGAATCCCAAGGGACCATCCTCAAGGAAATACCGTGTGCTGCGCGGGGGCTCGTGGAGCTACATTGCCAACTACTTGGGTGCGGCGTACCGCTACGGCTTCGACCCGACGTCCCGGTCTTACGTCACCGGCTTCCGTTGTTCCAGGCCAAAATAGCTCTTTGATGTAGCAGACGGCCGTCAATGATCGATGCGGGGTGGTAGACGGCATGCTTGCTGTGCAAAAGATGCACGATTGGCCGCGCCCGACGCTCAGTTGTCGCCACATTTCGACAAGTAGATCGCGCCCAGCGGTCAGAGCGCACCGCCCTTGAAGAAAAGCTTGCTGCCCTCGGGTTCCCTTGTCGTCGCCCTGAACGAAAATGGCTTGGCCCCTCGGCCCGAGACGTTCCGCCCTGCCCAATTTGCGTGTCGCCCTTGGCTCGGAACGTGTCCGCCCTGGCCTCCAAGTGACCTGCCCTTCAAAGGGCGACACCCTTCGAGCCAAAGTCCGCACCCTTGGACCGCAGGGCGGTGACCTTTTGAGCTTCGGGCGCCGCGCAAAAAGGCAAAGTCCGGATGTCGCGAGTTCCTCCACGTTGGCTTTGCGTGTTACTCGCCGAGTTTTCGAGCGAAGGCGAAACGCTTGTAGGGCTGGGCGGAGCGGACGGAGCATCTTGGGGGAGTGTTGGAGCGGACGGTGGGTGTTCAGGAGCGCGCTGGGTGGTCAGGTGAGTCCCTGTGGGAGGAGCGAGAGCAGACTGCGCGTGGCAAAGAGTGGAATGAGGCTGTGTGTGGGGCGTGCGAACCTACCAGCTGCCTGTCGCGCGGCGGAGCTGGACCTCGGCGAGGTGGGCTTCGACCTTCGCTTCCACGAGGGTGGCGCTGGCCCGGGCGAGGGCGAGTCGGTTGTCCAGCACCTCGGTGCTCGCGACG
>JAFCZD010000424.1 GCA_019314525.1 Deltaproteobacteria bacterium | reverse complement strand
CTGACGCTGAGGGTCTCACCGAACTCCAGCGCTTGGGCTGCTTGCCATCCCCCAAAACGCAGCGCTTCAACTATCCTGCGCGCGTCGAGGCGCAGGTCAGCTCCATCTTCGAGTAGATCGAGTTCGGCCCGAAGATGTGAGCGCTGCTGAAGCGCTGCGATGGGATCGAAGGATTGTTCTACTGCGCAGCCCACAGAGATGAGCAGAAGACAAAGGCTCACTGCCCACACCCTGTGTTGCCTCTGCTTGCGTCTTGCGATGGTTGTCAGCATGAACTCCGTGATCCTCTTCAAGGATAGCATGTCCAAGACCAGGCTCTCATCTCAGCCGTCGTCGGCGCCACCCAAAGAGCAGCAAGAGCAAAAAGGTGAAAGCCGGCAGAGCTGATGCAGCGTCACCGGCCACGGCTGCGCATCCTGCGCCGCGGATCGGAGCCAAGGCACCCGTGAAGGATGAGGTGCCAGGGTCGTTAACCTGGCAGATCAGCTGTCCTGAGATGCACATCATTACGCCGGGGAAGGGCAGAGACGCGGTGTAGATCGTGCAGCCCTCGCCACCCTCGGGGTTGCCTTCGTCCGGGAAGCCATCGCAGTCGTCGTCAGCGGCGTTGCAGCGCTCAGGCTGAGACACGCAGCTGCTCGGGGGAGGCCCTGTGTAGCAGCCACCGGGCACATCGTCGTTGAGCCCGTTGCAGTCGTTGTCCTTGCCATCACAGATCTCGGCGCCTGCAGGCACGCAGCTTGGCACACAGCCCCCAAAGACATCGTCGATGATGCCATTGCAGTCGTTGTCACGGCCATCACAGATCTCAGCGCCTGTGGAGAGGCAGGTACTCCCGCCGCAGCCACCAGGCACATCGTCGGTGAAGCCATTGCAGTCGTTGTCGCGATCATCGCAGACCTCAGGCCCGCTGGGCGTGCAGTTGGGCACACACCCGCCCGCGATGTCGTCGGTGTAGCCATTGCAGTCATTGTCGATCTTGTCGCAGATCTCTGGGCCAGTAGAGATACAGCCCGTGGGGTAGCCGCCACCTCCACCGCTGCAGCCGCCTGGCACGTCATCAACATAACCGTTGCAGTCGTTATCTCTGCCATCGCAGATTTCAGGCTGGGGCTGAGCCTGGCAGACCAAGCTGCCGTCCTGGCAGATGGTGATGCCCACGGGGCAGTTTCCACCTGGGTAGCAGACCTGGCCACCTTGGGGGTTGCCATCGTCAGGGATGTTGTTGCAGTCGTCGTCGAGCCCATTGCAGATCTCGGGCTGAGGTGAGCAGGTGGAGCCACAGCCCCCTGGCACGTCATCGATTACGCCGTTGCAGTCATCGTCGACTTTGTTGCATGTTTCGCTCTTGGGATTGTAGGTGGACTCACAAACGGTGTCGCCGTTGCGGCAGCTGGTGATGCCTGTGGCGCAAGGCCCCACCGCGTTGGGCATAGTGCAATAGGCCCCCGCGCCTGGTGCGCCGTCATCGACGCCATTCTTGCAATCGTTGTCGATGCCATCGCAGATCTCTGGGCCTGTGGGGTTGCAGGTGGGAGGTGGAGGTGGCGAGGTGCAGCCATCGTCGATACCGTTTTTGCAGTCGTTGTCGATGCCATCGCCGCAGATTTCGGTGGGGTGGAGGTGGCGAGGTGCAGCCATCGTCGATACCGTTTTTGCAGTCGTTGTCGATGCCATCGCCGCAGATTTCGGTGGTGCTGGTAGGTATACAGCTGGTGGGCGCGCTGAGGATCTCACTCAGGCGTCCATAGAGCAGATGCCCCGGGCAATCCGTCGCACCGTAGTCGCGGTGTCCTTTGACATAGGTGGAGGTCTTTGGGATTCCGTGCGTTTGATGAAGCCACTCCACCACCGCGGCCGCAGCGCTCATTTGTGCAGCTGGCGGTTGGTTGTCGTTGAAGTGGCCCATGAGGCAGATGCCCACATAGTTGGTATTGTAGCCTGACGTGTGCGCACCCACCACGGTTCGCGGTCGGCCTTGCCACACGCCTCCCTGGCTGTCGACGAGGTAGTGGTAGCCGATGTCACACCACTCTCTGTCGTCGATATGACCGCTCTGGATCTGTCGCAGCGTCGCAGGGGCAGTGGCTGTAGTCGCCGCGACGCCGGCTGTGTGGTGAATGGTGATCTTGCTTGGTGTATGGGTGGTGTAGGTGCAGGTGGGATCGCGTGCACCCCACTCTGCGCGTAGATGCAAGCCTGGAAAGTCAGCTTCTCCGAGGCCGAAGGTTTGGGAGCTGATGTCATGGTAGCGTGGGCTTTCCCTGTCTGCTTCAGGTTCACCAAGGCGGGGGAGTGCGTCTGCCATGAGGTGCGTGGGGGCCACACCGTGGGCCAGGCGCAGCTGGAAATGCTGCGCACGTAGATTTTCCGGAGCGTCGAGGTGGGCTGTGTGGCGCGTGCCTTCGGACCATCCAGGCGTGACAGGTCGCCAGGAGGTCCACGTTCCATCCTCCAAGCCCAGGCGTCCCTCTAGGTGCGTGCTGGTGGGCGCCTCCCAGCTGATGGCCGCTCGTCGAAAGGTGACGTCCGAGCTGGCGATAGGCGCCATGCCCTGGTCGTCAAAGAGGTGGCGCTGGTGGATTTCGTAGAGGCTGTAGTCGTAGTCGAGCGTATTATCATCGGCTTCACAGCCAACGGTCACCAAGAGGACTCCAAGAAAGGACAGGCGAAATAAGCGTTTCACCCCTCCATGGTAGCAGATGGGCGGCAAAAATCATCTGCGAGCACGTCGTTCGAAAATGGCCTGTCGCACCTTGAGATAGAAGGTGCCTCCAAGCCGTTTAGCCACCTGCTTGCCACGCCAGAGGCCGAGCTGCCGGTAGCGTGGCAGGCGCTCACCCACGGCGATGCTTGCGGCGAGCTCTGCCCGCGTCGTATTGACGATGGAGTAACGGCCAAGCAGTTCACAACCCTTCACCCGCCAGCTTCGTGATACGGGCTCCGATGTGAAGAGCATGTTAATGCCAGCACGGGCGGCGGCGCGAGCTACGGCGCGGGAATAGAGGCCACCTGGGATGGAAGCGACGCGGGGCATCTCACCGAGGATCTCCGCTAGGACATGCACGCTGCGCTGCCATTCATCGACAAGCTCGCTCCAGCTCTGTGCTGCCATGCGTAGGGGGTGTGAGAACGAGTGAGACCCCACCACGTGGCCCCTTTGGGCCAGGTCACGGATCTGACCCGCGTCACAAAAAGAGGGCGCGCCGATTTTTCCCGCGGTGATGAAGAAATGCCCACGCCAGCCGTGAGCTTCGAGCCGTGGGGCGATCTCGCTGTGGGCGCTCTCTCCGCCATCATCGAAGGTCAGCAGTAGGGGGCGGCTGGAAGTCGCCGTGTCTGTCACCAGCGAGGGGGTTATGCCGCTGACGCTAGCGATGGCATCAAGGTGTGTGTCGAAGAGCTCGGGCGCGAGCTTGTAGACCGCCGCGTCGGCGCCAGGAAATCCGCTTGCTTCATGGTGGCTGGCTTCGATGACGTCGTGGTAGATCAAGCTGATCGCTTTCATGCTCTAGATCCCTACGCGATCGCGCAGCTGGTGGAGGTGCGCACGCACTTTCCAGCGCACATACTCTGTCATCCAGGGTTGACCCCAGGTGTCTGATTCACGCCCTGTGGTGTCGATGCGCTCGGCTTCGTTGGCGGCGACCTCACGCAGCTTCGCGGCGATATCGTCGAGATTCTCGACGACCGAGCGGTTCTGGATCTCGATATGCGTCTCGCTGGCTTCGTCGAAGTCGTAACGGTAGTAGCCATAGACGGGGCCTGTATCGACGCCCTTGTCGATCTGCAACAGCGTGGCGCCACAGCGTTGGGTGTCGCCCTGGGCTAGCGCCCAGAAGCAGCCGTGGGCGTTTCGATACTCCGGGCAGATCCCAGGGTGAATGACGAAGGTCCCCACGGTGGGGATGCTGAACATGCGACGGCGTAAGATCGTCTTGCAGCGGGCGATCATGAAGTCCGGCGCGCAGTCCCGGACGAAGGCGCGGGCCTCCTTGCTGTTGGGACTGTGCGTCTCAAAGATGGGCGTATCTACGCTGGCTTTTCCGTAGCGTAGCGCGAGGTCTTCGAGGAGCTGCGCCTCGACGCGTTTGTCCTGTGGCGCGAGCAGCAGCTTGTAGTAGAGGCGGAATGCGAGCACATCGAGGAAGCGCAATGCACCAGAGCGTTCGACTTCACGCTTGATGCGGCGCTTGAGGCGCTGTCCCTCCTCGCGGATCACGACGATTCCAGCCAGGTCGGAGAATGAGGCCAACCACCCCGCGAGCCCCTCGCGGTCCAGCAGCGTGTCGTGGTGACAGATGAGAACTGATTTCATGGTAGTACCCTCCCCAGGAGCCTCATCTTACACGCGTTAAGGGCGCCGTCTACGCCAGCCCCAAAGGAGCAGCCCCACAAGAACCAAGGCCATCGGGCCCAGCGCACCATCCGACGGCGCGAGCGCACAGCCAGAGGAGCCTGTGAGGCTCTTGCTACCCTCGCTCGTATCACCGCTCGGGGTGCCGCTCTCTCGAGGCGTCTGCGCATCCAAAGGAAGCGAGGTCCCTGCATCAGACGTATGCACCAAGCCCACATCAACCAAGCCCGCGTCAACCTCGCCCACATCAACCAAGCCCACATCAACCAAGCCCGCGTCAACTCCATTTCTGTTGTCAGCCGTGGCGCGCCAGTCTGCGGTTGGTGTGCCGCCATCAGCATTCTGGGCGATATCCGAGGCGCCATGCATGTCAGCACTGGTCCCACTATCAACGGTAGTGTCGCCGCCATCGGGCACCCCCTGCCCCCCATCTAGGGGAGGCTGAATGGGGCCCGTGTTCAAGAAAAGGTCGGAAAATTCTACTTCGCGCGGGGGGGAGGTTCCGGTGCTCAGCTGACCCTCGAAACGCAGCTTCATGTCGCCATGTCCACGATAGCCCACCGTCAGAAGGTGCATGCCACTGTGGCCCATGACCTGATAATGGTCGAGGAGCGTCTTGGCGCGAGAACCACTCTTGTAGAAGGCCTCCATGAACTCGCCACCCGATGGAACCGACATCCCATCGGTTTCACTGTTGGTTGTGATAATGACTTCACCGTCGAGATAGCTCGCTTGGGGCCGGCGCAATTTATAGCAAGGCGCACCCGCCGCGCAGGTGAAAACACCGGCTGCCCCACCGGGTCCATAGGTGTTGATGAAGCTCCCTGTAAGAATCGGCGTGCCAAAAAGAAGAGTCTTGGCTTGCGCCAAATGTGATGCTGGATCGTCACCGCTAATATTTGTCAGAGCGTAACGTACCGCCACCGTACGCGGCATATAGGCCCCCACCCTTACCGTCGACTGATAGTCATGAAGTGAGCCCAAAGTGCCGTACTCGTTGACGGCTGTCACGGCGTTGACATAACCCGCCCAGGCGAGATTGACCCACCGTGGGCCCTCTTGGCTTCTGCGAGCCATCAGCACATGGTGACGAATCTGCGCCAATTGGCTGGGAACGCCGAAATCGAGTCTACGCGTCCCCAAGAACGAATAGGGACTGGCGACGCGACTTCCCCAACTTCCGTGGGAGCGGCAGGCGAAAGCATAGGACCAGTCGCCATAGGTATTCAGCACCTTTATATCGAGAACGTCCACCTTGGAGGCAGGCAGAACAGCTCGAATGCCCTCGACCATTCCCAAGATCTCGTCATCGATGTGCGCGGGAAGCCAAATTGTGTGGGCCAATTCCGAGCGAACGATGCTGTACCTGCTGGGGCCGGTAATCACCTTGAGCTGTTCGATGGTCTCGACGATATGCTTGGCGAAAAGCTCCCCGTGGGATCGCCCCATCGCATAGGGAGCGCCCCAAATTACGGCGATGGAAACACCGTCTCCTTTCGCGTCTAGATGTTGCGAAAGGATGCGTCCGTCAGCCCATGCAAGCATCGGATTGGTGTGGACGGCACAGAAAACCACGCTCAAAAGGAGATGCTTCATACCTAGTGATAGCGAGTGGATCACCGATGTGCAAATGACACCGAGCTAACGATCTTCGTTAATGCGCTCGTGCAGGGTGATTTCCTGCTAGAGTCATCCGAATTTTTCTCTCGAGAGGGTCATGTCACTCGCACTCAAGGCAGCGCGCGGCGCCATTTGGGTTATCGCTAGCAACGTCGGCGCTCGCGTCGTGGGGTTGGTTAGCACTCTGGTGGTGCTTCGTTTCGTTTCTCCAGCCGACTATGGGGCTGTCTCCGTAGCTTCGGTGATCGCCATCTCGGCCGACTCCTTCACTGCGTTCGGCATCTTCCGCTACCTGATGGCCAACCCGAAAGCGCCCCAGGAGATCATCTTCCACTCCTTCGTCTTTCATGTGCTGATTGGGCTGACGTCCCTCTCCATTGCTGTGGCTATGCGGCATTATTGGGCGGGCTTGTCCAACGCCCCGCTGGCGGCAGCCTATATCCCAGGCATGGCGCTCTCCATGACGTTCTTGCGGCTGGGCTTCCCGGCCGAGCAGCTCTTGGCGCGCGAGCTGCGCTTTCGCCCTGTGGGCATGGCCCGGGGCCTGGCGGAGGTGGTTTACTCCACGGTTGCTGTGGTCTTGGCGCTGCTCGGCTTCGGCGGTTACGCGCTGGTTTACGGCAACATCGCTCAGTGGCTGGTTTTCTTGGTGATCCTTTGGTGGGCCGCCGACGTTAAACAGCTCTACACGCCTTGCAAGTTGAGCTGGGAGCACACCCGAACCATCTTTGGTTTTGTGGTATCGCAGACGCATCCCATGTGGCGTCGCGCAGCCTCGATCGCTTGTTGATCTCGCGCTTCTTTGGCCCTGCGGTCGCAGGTCGTTACAACCTGGCCTACAACCTGGCCGATATTCCTGCCATGCACGTCGGCGAGCATATCGGCGATGTGCTGCTTCCCTCTTTTGCTCGTATGGATCCCGAGGACCGCGCGGCGGCGCTGACTCGGGCCACGCGCCTTCTGGCTCTCGTGATATTCCCTCTGGCAGTGGGGCTGGGTGTCATCGCCGAGACGGTGACCCTCACCGTTTTTGATAACCGTTGGGCCTCAATGGCCCCCATGTTGTTGATCCTCTCCTCACTCTCCGTGGTGCGCCCCGTGGGCTGGACCGTCTCGTCTTTTCAGGTGGCGAGTCAGCGGCCACGCGTTGTGATGTATCTCGAGATCACCAAGGTCACCATGCTGCTCGCCTCCCTCTATGTGGCGTCTCATTTTGGCGTGCTCTGGGCTTGCTTGGGGGTTGGGGTGGCTTTTACGATCCACGCTGCTGGAGCG
>JAFCZD010000005.1 GCA_019314525.1 Deltaproteobacteria bacterium | reverse complement strand
CCACGGCCAGACCTTTGGCGTTGTTAGTGGCCCACTTCCAGGCCTTGTTGGAAAAAGAGATGAACTCATCAGGTTGACGGAGCTCTTTGCGAGTATATTTCTTCGTGGCCATTGTTACCCCGGTGTTTGGAGCATAAGTGCGCGATATCTAACAGTCGCCATGGGCGCTGTCAATGGCGCTGCTGCGATGGAAAGAGACAAGCGTGAAAGCCTGCCATGGAACTGGATGTTTTCTTGGAATTAGTGTGTTTGCCCTTACGATCTTCTTCGCCTCTCCTGTCAGGGCGGAAAGTGGGAAACTCGAGCTTGGAGTGAGCCCGCACTACGCCTATTTGCTGCTCGATAACCGGCACGAACCCGACGGGTGGGGCGTGGGCCTTCAGCTGCGCTATGGCCTCTCTGACACCTTTGGGCTGGTGGTCGCCGGTCTGTGGACGATGCACAGCATTGAAGGCGCTGCTGATAAAGTGGGGGGCGACTTCCATGTAATGACTGCTGATTTTGGTCTGGTCTATACCCTTGACCTGGTGCGTTTTCTGCCACGCATCGAGGCGGGGGTGGGTGCTCTGCATCGTCGATTCGCCGACGCCTATAGCACTGACCTTGGTGTACGTCTTGGGCTCTCCGTCGATTACCAAATTTCGCCCCGCTGGATGGTGGGGCTGAGCATCTCCTACCATGGTTTCGTCACCGACCTCGCGAATATTCCGATGTTCGTCGAAATGGGGCCTCGGATCACCTGGACTTGGAGTCGCCAAGCTTCTGCCCCATCTCCTGGGTGACGACCTGACATGTGGCAAAAACCAGCCCACTGACGATGATTGCGATGATGCCTACGACCACAGCAGCTGTGGCCAGCATCCCCCCCCTCCCCGCTCTCTTGCTGCGATCCCGCGCCACTGCGCCAAAGAAGAGCGCGAGTATGCCCAGCGCAATACCCAACATTTGTGCCACACCAAAGGTGGGGAGCACCGAGAAGAGCATGGCGATGATAGCGAGCACCAGGGCAAGCACGCCCATGGGTACCTCCTTCCATGAGCGGTCAACCCCAAGGCAAAGCCTCCAACTCATCCCCTAGCGATACTCATGCTGGCTTTGTAGCTCTTGTGGGCCGGCCAAATGTTGGCAAGTCGACGTTGCTCAACGCTGTATTGGGCGAGAAGTTGGCGATCGTGAGCCCGCGACCGCAAACCACACGCAACAGAATTCTCGGGGTACGCACCGACGCCAAGGCGCAGATGGTCTTGCTGGACACTCCCGGCATCCACCGCACCCGCGCAAATATGAACCGCTTCATGGTGCAGGAGGCCCTCGACGCCCTTGATGGCGTTGATTGCGTCGTGTTGATCACCGAGGTCAGCTCCAAGGCACGTCGTGGACGGGCTGAGCTGAACAGCGAAGACGAGTATGTGCTCGAGCAAGTTCGCCAGTTGCACGGGGAGATCCCGCTCATCGTTGTCCTCAACAAGATCGATTTGTTGCGCGACCGTCGCTGGCTTTTGCCCCTGATCGAGGCCTGGAGTTCACGTGGGTTCTCCCGCATTGTGCCCATGTCAGCGCAAGCGGGCGATGGTGTCGACCGCTTCGTGGATGAGGTGCAGAAGATGCTCCCCGCAGGGCCGCACCTCTACCCCGAGGAGATGTTCACTGATCGCGCGGAACGTTTCCTGGTGGCTGAGTTCATTCGTGAGCAAGTGTTCCTGCAGTGCCATGAGGAGGTCCCCTTTGCCACCGCGGTAGAGGTGGAGCGCTTTGAGGAGCGCCCCGAAAAGGGGGACGTGATGATCGAGGCCGCCATTCACGTTGAACGTGAGGGGCAGAAGGCGATCATCATTGGTGCCAAGGGCAGCCGCATCAAAGAGGTGGGGACCCTCGCTCGTGAAGAGATCAGTGGCCTCATCGGGTGCACCGTGCACCTCAAGCTCGTTGTCCGTGTTAGTCGTGACTGGACGCGTAAGCCAACCCTGCGTCGCCGTTTCGGCTACGAGTAAGCAGTAGAATAATGATTCCTTTTGTCGCCATCGTCGGTCGCCCCAATGTGGGCAAGTCAACTCTTTTCAATCGTCTCGTGGGGCGTCGCAGCGCGCTGGTGGCCGACGAGCCGGGCTTGACCCGTGATCGGCACTATGGACGGGCTGAGTGGGAGGGCGTGCCCTTCCAGTTGGTGGATACCGGCGGTTTCGAGAGTGACGCCACGCCTGGCGCTATGGACGGGCTCATTCGTGAGCAGACAGAAGTGGCTGTGGAGGAGGCGGATCTCGTTCTCCTCATCTGGGACGCCCGCGAGGGCATCACCAACACGGACACCGAGCTCGTGAATCTTCTGCGGCGTTCGGGCAAACCAACGCTCCATGTTGCCAATAAGGTTGATGGGCCCAAGCAAGACCCCTTGGTCGCGGAATTCTATGCCACGGGGGTCGAGCGCATTTTCCCCGTCTCAGCGGAGCATGGGCTTGGCATAGACGACCTCATCGACGCAGTCCTCGAGTGGATCGCCGCTGAAAGAGCGGACGCAGGAGCATCAGAGCCTTCGGCCAAGGGAGACGGTATTCGCATCGCGCTCGTGGGGCGACCCAACGCGGGCAAGAGCGCCCTGCTCAACCGGCTCGCTGGCGCTGAGCGTTCCATTGTCTCCGATGTGCCAGGCACAACCCGGGATCCGGTGGATGTCGAGATTGACGCCGATGGGGAGCGAATTGTGGTGGTGGACACCGCAGGGATTCGTCGCAAGCGCCGCTCTGGACCGGTGATGGAGCAGATCTCCGTGCTGCGCGCCCTGCGCGCCGTGGGTGAGGCAGATGTGACCTGCCTCTTGCTTGATACCACGGAACCCATCGCAATGCAGGACGCCAAGATCGCGAATATGGCGCTCGAAGCGGGCCGGGGGTTGATCTTGATCTTGAGCAAAGCGGATCTTCTCGTCCCTGGGAGACAAGCACGCCGTGAGCTGGACCAGCAACTCGACGACCGGCTCGCCTTCGTCAGTTATGCCCCCCAGGTGCTGCTTTCGTCCAAGACAGGCAAAGGCGTCAATAAGATCCTGCCCATGGTGAAGCGAGTATATGCTGAGGGCCAACGGCGCATCTCGACCTCCGAGTTGAACCGATTCTTGGAATCAGCCCTCAACGCTCATCATCCTGCTGCCTATCACGGACGTCAGGTGCGGCTCTTCTACATTACCCAAGCTGACACGCGACCACCCACATTCATCGTGCACGTCAACTATGTTGATGGTGTAACGACTTCGTATCGTCGCTACCTACAGAACCGTTTGCGCGACCAGTATAAGTTCGAGGGGGTGCCTTTGCGCATCTTCTACCGCGCACGAGAACGCTCAGCGAACAAGAAGCCACAGCGAAAAGATCGTCAGTGAGATGGCTCTGATGGAGCCGGTCAGATGGAGCCGGTCACTTCATCCTGACTGGGATTCAGCCTCTTCGGAGGGTTCGACGGCAGGCGGTTCGAGGGAAAGGATTTTCCTGTCTCGGAGCTGCGCGAGCTTCTTGATAGCCTCATCATCCTGCAGGCCGTCCATGGCCTCGGTCTTCGTTAAAACCGCTGCTAATACCTGAATTTCTTCTTCTTGACGATCTCGTAGTGCTGTGTGCGTCTCCTTAAAAACGGCCCAGAACTCCTGCAACTGGTCGCTCTTTCTGAGATCCCAAACCTCACAGAGGTTGTGGTCTCGAAGATCGCGTAGATGGCGGCTGATCTTGAAGAGCGGTCCTGCAATGCGGTGAGTGAAGATGATGCTGAAGCCCGCGAGCACCAAGGCGAGGAGTACACCGAAGCCGAGAAGCACTCCCAAGCGAATGCCATCGTCGGTGGCCATCTCATCTTCGACCTTCTTTACCTCGTCGTCGGTCATGGTGGTGAGCGCGTTGACCTCCACCATTCGTGAAGCCTTCCGCATTTCGCCATACCAAAAGGACCCGAGGCCGCCCGTGAGCACCGCGGCGACGAGCACGATGATGATGGTGAATCGGAGTTGGAACCTGCGGTCGAGTAGATAATTACGAAGGTGACGTTTATAACTCTTGCCCATCTGCTGCTCCTACTGGTGGGCTAAAAAAGACCGCACGATATGCTGCTTGGCGCCAGTGGCGGCACCATCAACGAGGTCTTTGTAGACGCTGAATGCTTGTGAGGGGTTGAAGTAACGCGCGGAGACGGCCGTGCTCGCGCCCCCGGAGTAGAAGGCCTTCATGCTGTTACCTGGGTAGGTGGCGAGAGATACACGAATACTGCAAGAAATTTCGATATTTCCACCGCTTTGTTTATGGGAAAGGCTGAGGATTGAGCCATCGATGACGAAGCCCTTCATGCGCCGCTTGCGCAGCTGGCTCGCTGTTGGTTTGCCACCACCATACCAACGAGTTGCCACTCCACTGACCCGGCTAAACTCCTTGCGCAGAGCAGCGCCAAAGGCTTTGGACAGCTGACCGCCCCCCTTGCCTGATTTGTTGCTGAGTTTGCCAATGGTGACGTAAAAGCGCGCGTTGGGTGGAGGCGCGCTTCCACCTCCCCCATCGATGATGCCGATAGCTCGAGCCGCTTGTTTCCGTACAAAACTATTTTTCGTTCGTTGCTTCAGTGAGCGCAGGCTGGACAGCGCGCGGCGGTCTCCAATCTGCCCAAGAGCGGCGGCTGCGACGCCCTGCACCGTTTGGTTGGGATCGCGCAAGGTGTAAATCAAAGCTCCCACGGCTTGTTTCGCCTTCAGTTTGCCGAGGGCGATAGCGACTTGCATGCGAACTTTGTAGCTAGAATCGGTCTTCAGGATACGCACGAGACGATCGATGCGATCTGCTTGCGCAGGCTGGGCCCACAGCAGACTGAGGGTGGCAATGATGGCCGTAAAGAGGCGTTTGTTCATTTCGTTACCCGCTTTCGACGGGTCGTGTGAGAACCTATTCACGTGCTGAAAGACACGTTGTACTCCCAAGGGGGCCTTCAGTATGCCATTACTCTCGGGTGAACTTCAGTAAGCAGCGCAACATCTCTTCCTTTATCCCAAATCTTACCCCATCGACCATACCACGTTCGTCCTCATGCGATGACCCCATCCATATGGGAAACCCACACTTTTACTCGCCACGTATATATCTCACTAATACCTACATGTAGGATTTTTGACTTCATCAAACCTTCGGTAGACCATAGGCCCTGTTGCAGCCATTTCAGGTTGCAGAGGAGTCCGAATGTCCACAGACCGACGCAGTTGGCACAGATTTTCTTCCCTATGCCCCGTGAGGCTGGAATCCGCAGCACACGGGGAGACGTTCTGTGTGGCGAGGAATGTCTCCGAGGGGGGGATCTTCATCGAGACTCGTGAGCCCTTGCCTATCGGCACGGCTGTGGCGGTTACCTTCGAGGCACCGGATGGAGCGACGCCCATCGTCGCCAGGGGTGCGGTGAAACATCACTATTTTTTCCACTATGGTTCGGACTCACGGACGCGTTCGCTCACAGGAATGGGAGTGCGCTTCTCCAGCTTCGAAGCTGAAGAACGGGATGAGTTTCCCGAGTGGGCTTTTGGTGTAGCCCCCACGCCCCTACACTAAACGTTCGCGACTTACCCTGCGAAGGTCCAGTGTGGAGCCATCCAGGCGCAGGAGTTTTGCACCCCCACCCTGTTTTTTTGTTGTCTCCGCTCTTTTCCCTATACTCGAATCTGCTATTAGCGTGTGTTTGCGCACGCAACGAGAGGCCCTGTCCCGATGACCTCGAGAGTTCACGAGCCCCCATCCCTCCCCCTCTGGCTCCGCCTCTGTTTGCTGAGTCTCGCGTTCGGGTTGCGTATGGGCAGCTGGCTCTTGCGTCTTGCCTGGGCCGCAACCCGCACCTCGCTGGCAGGTTGGCTGCAGATCTCCTACATGCTCAGGGATGCCATCGCGCCGCTCCGTCGGAAGCTCCCTGGGGCGCTGAGGCAGGCGTCTTGTGCGTTGTTCCAGGCTGGAACTAGCGTGCTGATGGGCATTTTGCGGCTGATGCGTGGACTGCTTTGGCCAACCACGGTTCTTGGTGCAACGGCTGGGCTGGCGTTGGTCCTTTCCCAAGTGGACGCGCCTGCCTCTCCAGCTCAATCACACCACAAGCGTGGCGCGCAAGGCGCCAACTTGACCCTAGACAATCCTTTTGAGCAAGAGCGGCCAACCCT
Organism: Deltaproteobacteria bacterium; assembly: GCA_019314525.1. Taxonomy (GTDB): domain Bacteria; phylum Myxococcota_A; class Polyangia; genus JAFCZD01. The sequence continues at coordinate 29,057 of JAFCZD010000005.1, read as the reverse complement.
GACCGACTCGCAACTAAGAAGAACACGGGCAGCGCTCGCGAACGCTGACAAGAATGGGCACAAGAAGGCGCTCAGGGAGATCTTGGCGGCCCAACCCGCTGACCTGCCCCTGCTGCACCGTGCCCTCCTACGGCGCACCAAAGTCTCGGCTGCGAACTTCAAGCGTGTGCTGCGTCGCATTGGCGCGGCGGTGCCTGATCGCCATGGGCGCTTCAGCAGCCCTGTGAAGGGCAAGGACGCAAAAAAGGAGACCGACTGGCTCGAAGCCCTCTCGGTTCTCGATCCCGCTTCGCTCCCTGAGAAACTTGTTCTGGCGCGACAGGAGGCTCTCTATTCTGTCGTGCTGACTCGTGCCCTCGTGGCCACAGGGCGGAGCGAGGCTGGATCGACGATCTTGCTCTTTGCGTACCGACATGGAGAAGCTTTTCGCGACCAATGCGGTCGCGCCCTGCGCGCCATGGGCAGCGCAGCCGTGCCCTCTTTGGCGCGCGCCCCGCTGCTAAAACACCCTCTAACCTATCGTATCGCCCGCTACGCGAGCTACCAACTCGATCGCCTCAACCGCTCCCGACCCGAGCTTGCTCTGGCCAACGCCGATCCCTCCCTCCAGGTTGAAATGCTCCACGCCTATGGAGAGGCGCGAACCCTGGCGGCGGTAGCGGCAGTGGTCGCTCATATGGATGATTCAAACGGTGAGGTACGCCGCGCCGCGCGCTGGGCTGCCCTCCGCTACGTTAGCGGTCGCCCTCCGCGAGCGGCGAAGCGACAACTGAAGCTTGCCGGGGGCAAGAAGACCGAGCGGGCGCGGTCTCTCTATCTTACCTATCGGCAGTTGGCTCGACATGAGTTAGCTGCGCGTTTGGCCACCTTGGAGATTAAGGCCGGTCGCGCAAAGGGCCAGGTGGACGCGGTGGCCGAGACTTTGCGCAGGGAACACGACGGAATAGCCCTGGCTGAGAAGCTCTCCGTTGCGACGGATGAACGTAGGGCTCAGGCGCAACGGCAGCGCTATGAAGTTGCCCTGAAGCTCGCGCGCACGGGACGACGCAAGACAGCGGTGGCGCAGCTGGATCGACTCTTGGCGCTTCAGCCAGAGGGCAGCGAGCGAGGAGAGATCGCCCGTATTTACCTCAGAGAGGGGGAGGCGCAGCTTGGATTGTGTGCCGAGGGTGATCGGGCTTGTCATGCTCGTGCAGCCCTGGCCCTTGGCAAGGCCCTCGCGCTCCTCGCCCCCAATGCGGCGTCTTTTCGGCGTGCTGAAGCGATGCGTCTGATCGCTGAAGCTGGTCGCGACGAGGGGTCGGGGCGACGCTGGCGACTCGAGCGTGCTCTTATGCTCGATCCGGGCAGTGAACTGGCTCAGAAGCGCATCGACGATTTGCGTCATCAGCACCGCAGTTCAATGAAAGTGGCTATGAGCGCCGCAGGTGGAACGAGTCTCGCTGCTCTGCTGCTTTTGGTCTTCTGGCGTCGCAGGAGGACCCCTTGATTTCACATGCCCATGATCGTGGGCTCTTCGTCGCGCTCGAGGGCATTGATGGCAGTGGCACCACAACGCAGGCGCGTCTGCTCGTGGAGCAACTGGCCAAGGCTGGACACCCAGCGCACCTAACCCAGGAACCCTCCAGCGGGCCTGTGGGACGCCTTCTGCGGGATGTTTTGCGTGGTGAATGGAAGATGCCTAGCGCGGGCACTGCGCTGCTCTTCGCGGCTGATCGCCTTCACCATCTCAACGACGAGATCTTGCCCCGCCTGGATGAGGGCCAGCACGTGGTTAGCGATCGTTATCTTCTCTCGTCATTGGCGTATCAGGGGCTCGAATGTGAGCACGCTTGGGTGGAGGCAATTAACCGCCAAGCCATCATCCCAGACCTCACGGTTTTCTTGCGAATCCACCCCGCGCGAGCGGCCCAGCGTCGGGCGAGTCGTGGTGACGCGGCGGAGATTTTCGAAACGGACCGCTTCCAGCAGCGTGTGGCTGAACGCTATGAGGACCTCTTGCAGCCTGAGGCACGGAGCGCCACATGGGACCTCCTCCAGGGACGTTGGCAACGGTCCAGGAGGTCTCTTGGGGATGATGACGCGCGCATTGGCGAGGTGGCGGTCATCGAAGGCGACGCGTCTCCAGAGGGGATCCACAACAGTATCTTTGCGCTTCTGGGCGCCCTCGAAGCGCTGCGGGGGGAGGAGAGGTCATGAACTCATATCGATGGACTGCCCCCCTTCTTTTTCTTTTCAGCGGGTGTGCCCTGCCCGGCTGCGCCAGCACCCCCAAGCCAGAGGTGACTGGCGCAAACGCGGCTGGTGCAGACGTGACGCGAGATCTCCCGGATCTCCCGCCACCGCAGTCGGCAAGTATGGCCAAGAGCAAGACACCCAAGCTCGCGTCCAGTGATGAGCTTCTGGTCAAGAGGGCCGAAGGCGGCTGGGCCATCCGGCGCGCCGCGCTGCAGCGAATCCAGAAAAAAGGGGCCCAGAGCTTCATCCGGCAACTAGAGGTGAGGCCAGCTTTTCATCGGGGCAGGTTCGTTGGTTGGCGTGTGTTGGCCTATGGGGGGCCTGGAACACTGCAGCACGGTGATGTCGTGACCCGCGTGAACGGCGCCTCCATTGAACGTCCTGGGCAATTCATGAAGGTCTGGGAGGAGATGGCTGAACAAAGCCATCTAACCATCAGGCTCATGCGGGGCCAGCGTGAACTGCGACCTCGTTGGCCCATCGTCGAGTAGGTTGGGATCTGGGCGTTGAGATCTGGGCGTTGAGATCTGGGCAAGGGGCGGATACGATACACTTCTCTCGCGAAAGGGAATGCACCGATGATCTCCTATGAAGAGCTATGTGAAGCTCTGGTACAAAAGCAAGCACCTGAGGCCGTGGAGGAGAGCCCCATGGACGCCAGGGAGGGGATGCCCATGGAACCCATGGAGGATATGCCTGTGGAATCTATGGAGGAGATGCCCGTGGAATCCATAGAGGAGATGCCCGTGGAATCCATAGAGGAGATGCCCGTGGAATCCATAGAGGAGATGCCCGTGGAGCCCATGGAGGAGGTGTTAGCGGGTGAAGAGAACGTCGAAGAGATGGCAATTCCCAATGTGGTCGAAGAGGCTATAGCCGAGGCGGCAGCCCTCGCGGAGCCAGAGGCTGTCTCTGCTGAGGACAGCACCACCGCTCATGGTGACGCCGCTATTGGCGAGGAGATCGGTGAGCCTCAAGGCGACGAAGCTGCAAGCGGCACAGGCGAGAAAGCCCCCGCTTGAGCCACATGTTCCATCCTCAAATTTGTGCTCTCCAGTGACACGTTAGACCATCGACACCTCTGGCATTGACACGTCTGGGCGTAGCGCGAATAATCCCGCCCCGTGCACTTCATCGGCTTCACAGAAAGTGACTTTGATGCCTACTTGGACCGCAAGTGGTGCAGCAACGTCTTCAACCGGGAGCGGCTGCAGGTAAAGCAGAAGCTCGAAGCCCTCGGGCATATCCTCACGCCACGCTTGGAGGGGAGCGACGGAGAGCCTCTCGCTTCTGAAGTCAGCATTGAGCACCCTGCTGTCTGGAATCATCGGCAGGTATCTTGCCAGCACCTCTTCTTCGTAAGAAACCGAGAGACTCAGCGCGAACTCGATGGGTTCATTTCGCGTAGCCGCTCTCTCGCCTCGTTGGTGAGTGACCCTTCGCCTCTTCACAACCACGCTTACCTCGGGCTGAGGATCGACAGCCACGAGATCGAGGTTGCCTTCGCGCTGCATAGTGATGCCGCGGTGGATCGGGAGAATTTAGAGCGGCGAAGCGCGGATTTCTTCGAACGCGAAAAGCTTCTCGCTAGCATCAGGGCCCTTGGTCCTGCCTTCAGCATTGGTATCACCGGACACGCGTTGGTGCCCTGCCCAGAACTCGACGACCCAGGTTTCCTTGGGCTGGTGAAGGCCCTGCCGGCAGCAAAAAGTTGGCTGAAGGTTCATCAGACGTTCGCGCGCGAGGAGGTGATCTCAGAAGCCGAGGCCTTTGTGGATGTCGCAGCGACAGCGCTCGTGGAGCTGCTTCCAGCGCTTCACAGTCTCTCCTGGAGTCGGAAGAACGACAAGCTGCAGATGCGCGCTGCGTTGCGCAAGGAGGCCGTCAAGAAGAAGACGGGCGGACTGCAGAAGAACGATCACGTCCGCATCATCAGCGGTATGCTCGCCGGCAAGACGGGTATTGTTCAAGATGTCGATGCCAAAGGGGAGGTCAAGGTGCTCATCGGCACCCTGGCCATCAAGCTCAAAGGCGACGCTGTCACGCGGATGTGAGCACCGTCGGTTACTCTTTGTCAGCGGGGACGCTGGTCAACGCAAGAGGAACGGGTCAACGCAAGAGGAAGAAGAGTGCTGCTCCCACACCCGCGAGCCCAAGCACCCCGAGGGAGATCCACAAGCCAAGTTTTCGGCCCTTGTTGAACTCGCCGATAAAGTCGTCTGCGCTCATCTTCTCACCAGGTAACTGACCTGATGGGATTTTTGCCGCCTGCATCATCTGTGTCTTGCCAGTGCGTAGCGAGAGGCGCTTGGCCTCATCCTCGTCGAGGCTACCATCGTCACGATACTTGGCTGCCAGTTCGTGGGCGTCCTCTGGGGCCGGCGCCTCAGAAGTCTCCCCCTGTTGAGCCAGCTCAGACTCAATCTCGCCCTTGAAGAACCACATGGTCTCCCGAAAGCCACCTTTGCCACCTTTTGCCCCTTGAGCCTCTTGGCCACTGGGAGGTGTCACCACCGGTTCGTCGGCAACTTTCGAAGGCTGGGCGTCCTTCTGACGCATGCTGACCCTTGCACCACCACTCATCTCACCCGATACCGCGCCCCCTCCACCTGCACCAACAGCACTGGGACCATCTTCGGCTTGTTGTGGCGCATCTGGTGTTGCCTTATCGGGCAGCGTCTCAGCCAAGACGCTGGCGGCCGCCATTTGCTGTGCAGCCTTGATGGCTGGAAACTCGGATGACGGGGGTCGGTCACCCCCGCTGAGGGAGGTGACCCCATGCAGGGGAGTCTCGAAGGTATGGATCGCGGGAGCGACTGGTTGCTGCACCATGGGGGCGCTCTCGCTGAGGGAATCAAGGTCACGGAGGAATTGTCGCAATGTCAGATGACGTCGACTTGAACTCTTGGCGAGCGCTTTGGTGATGAGCTGGGCCGCACGTGGTGGCAGGTGAAGGTCGGGACGTCGGTCCGCTGGTGACGGTGGTTCGGCTCGTTGGTGCTGTTCGAGAATTTCCTCGGCGCTGCCAGAAAAGGGTGGTTCCCCAGTGATCATGTAGAAGAACAACGCACCAATGCTGTAGATGCTAGAACGCTGGTCCACGGGACGCCCGGCGGCTTGCTCGGGGCTCAGGTATTCTGGGGTACCCATGACGTTGCGTTTGATCAGGGGTGCGACGCCGAAACCGCGAATCTTAATCGTGTCATCTTCAGCAAAGACGACATTATGTGGAGCCACGTCACGATGGATGACCCCGGCCTTCTGCGCGTCTGAAAGACCGATGCCAAGCGCCCGGATCACCTTCTGGGCCTCCGGCAATGTCAAAGGTCCCTGAGCGACCCGTTGCTCGAGGGTTGCGCCATCAATGTGCTCCATGGCCATGTAGATCTGGTTTCCGCTCTTACCATGGTCGACGACGCGAACGAGATGAGGGCTCTCCACCTTCTGCAATTGTCGCAACTCACGTCTTGCTCGCTCGGTGTCGAGAGGCGAAGCAAAGTGGTCAGGGGCGACGATGAGCAGATCCACCAGCTCATTTGATTGAGTATCTCGTGCCACCTGGAGCGTGCCCACGGGCAGGGTATGGGGGGCACCCTCAGGCGCGTAGCGGTCAGCAAAGAGCGTGCTCTGCGCGGGAGCCGCCGCCGCAGGAGGAGGCGCCACAGCAGCCGCAGGAGGCGCCACAGCAGCCGGAACTGGGGGCTCTGCAGCGGTGGCTGCGGGAGGCGTCGCTGCAGCAGGCGCTGGTGGCTCTGCGGCCTCTGCTGGTGCAGCACCTGCACCGGGTTTGGCAGCACTGGCAAAGATCATGTCAGCTCGATAGCCGAACATCGTCTTCTTCTCGGCCACAACTGGCTCATCTTGCCTTAAATCGTGCCCGCAATGCCCACAGAAGGCTGCACTGCTTGGTGTTGTCTGTTGGCACTTGGGGCAAACTACTTGCGCGTCGGACATGAAACCCTCACTGTCGAGGCCATTGTCGATTCCAGAACTCGTGGGATTCTAGCACTATTGTCCACACTCTAGCGAAAAGCTTGTGGGATTCGAAATGATTCGTGTCGTTGACACCCCAAGATGAATCCGCTATTAAAGCGACCTAATTCGCCGCCGTCTTTGACGGGGCCAAAAGCGAGGCGCAAAATGGCTTCAAATTCGAGAAAAACTACGGCCAAGCGGCGTGCTCGTCTCTATCGGGCGGGGCGCAAACGCAAGAACGAAGGCGCACGCAAGAGCACTCTCTCCTATGAGGAGCTCTTTGCCGGTTTTGGTGCACCTGGAGAACCCGCCCCTAAGCAGTAGATACAACGGTCTCTCCGCGTTTCTCGCGTTTCTCGCGTTTCTTGTGGACCCCATTGGGGATCTTTAGGTCTGCCACTCCACTCTAAGCCACGCTGCCCAGCCACGCTGCCCAGCCACGCTGGTGGTCACGTTAGACCCGCTCCACCGAATAGACACCTCTGATTTTTTGTAGTGCGCGCATCACCTGCTTGAGGTGATCGAGGTGTGCTACCTGGAAGTGGAAGGTGTTGATCGCCCTCCCATTGGGCGTGACTCTGCAATTTGCCTGCGCCAGGTTCACCTTCAGCTCAGAGAACGTCTTGCTCACCTCAGCGAGCAAGCCAGGCTTGTCCGTGGAGTGCACGTTGATCGTTACCGGATGGGAGACCTCGGATTCACTATCCCAGGAGACGTCAATGCGCCGCTCGGGGTCGAGGTTGAGCGCTTTGGGGCAATCGAGTTTGTGGATCGTTACGCCTCGGCCGCGGGTGATAAAACCGAGGATGGTGTCGCCGGGCAGCGGGTTGCAACAGTGCGCGAAGCGCACAAGCACGTCCTCTTCACCTTGCACGCGGATGCCGCTTGGTGCCCGCCGGCGTGGTTTGCTGAAGATCCCGGTGAGTCGCTTGAGTCGCCCACCCTTGTCTGTGGCATCGGCGGCTGGCGTTTCTTCGGGGAAGATCGAACGCACCACCTGCGTGGGCGTGACCTTGCCAAAGCCGACCTGCATCAGAAGGTCTTCTTCCTTGTTGCCAGCATGCAAATCAAGGGTCGCGCGTTTGAGCGCGCCTTGCTTCTGCATCTTCTGGTAGGAGTGACCCGCCTGGCGCAGCGCGCGCTCTACCAGTTCTTTGCCCAGAGCCCGTCCGCGGTCGCGCTGCTCACCCCGGATGTAGTGGCGAATCTTGGAGCGTGCTCGCGCGGTGGCGCAGGTCTTGAGCCAATCTTTGTTCGGCCTCTGGTTGGAGTTGGTGATGATTTCAACGGTGTCGCCATTACGCAGCTTGTGTCGCAAGGGTACCATTTGGCCATTGACCTTGGCGCCAGCACAGTGGTTGCCGACCTCCGTGTGGATGACGAAGGCGAAGTCCACAGGGGTGGCACCAGCGGGAAAGGCCTTGACGTCGCCATTGGGCGTGAAGACATAGACTTCATCCGCGAAGAGGTCGATCTTGACTGCGTCGATGAACTCCGCGGGATCCTTCAGATCACGCTGAAATTCCACCAACTGTCGGAGCCAGGCAAACTTCTGCTGGTCACTGGCTGAGAGCCCTCCTCTGCCGTCTTTGTAGACCCAATGCGCAGCGATACCTTCTTCACACACACGGTGCATCTCGTAGGTGCGGATCTGCACCTCCATCCGCTCTCCCCTCGGCCCCATCAAGGAGGTGTGTAGTGACTGATATTGGTTGGGTTTGGGCATCGCCACGTAGTCCTTGAAGCGTCCCGGGATAGGAGTGAACTTCTCATGGACGACACCGAGGGCGGCGTAGCAATCACGGATAGTGCTGGTGAGGGCACGAAAGGCGACGACATCATAGATCTGGTCGAGGCTGCGCTTCTGGTTGCGCATCTTGTTGTAGATGCCCCAGAGGTTCTTGGTTCGACCATGGACCTCACACCGAATATCGTTTCGCGCCATCAGCCGGCGTAGGGTCTGCTCAACCTCCACGACATAGGCGCGCCGCTGCTCTTCTGTCGCTTCAAGATCCTCTAAGAGTTGCCGGTATTCGTTGGGGTAGAGGTAGCGAAAAGAGAGGTCCTCGAGCTCCGCTCGCAACCAGTAAATGCCGAGGCGATTGGCGAGGGGCGCATAGATGTCCATGGTCTCGCGGGCGATTCGGTCCTGCCCATCCTCGGACATATGCTCCAGCGTGCGCATATTATTCGTGCGATCGGCCAACTTGATCAGGACCACTCGGATATCTTTGGCCATGGCCAAGAGCATCTTGCGGAAATTCTCCGCTTGCCGCTCTTCACGCGTATTCCAGGGCAACTTGCCGAGCTTGGTCACCCCATCCACCAAGAAGGCGACCTCGCGCGTGAAAGTCTCCTCGAGGTTCTCCAGGGTCATCTCTGTGTCCTCGACGCAATCGTGCAGCAAACCAGCGCAGATGCTGGGCACGTCGAGCTTGAGGTCTGCGATCAAGTGGGCGACGGAGACTGGATGGATGAAATACGGCTCGCCCGATTTGCGTTTCTGTCCCGCGTGGGCATCCCCCGCTGTGGTGAAGGCATCCGTCACGAGGGAGAGGTCCGCGCTCGGATTATAGGCTTTGACCTTTGCCAACAGCTCTTCGAGCTGCGTTTCCAATGGTGTCGACACAGAGATTAATGCCCTATGCTACCGTCTATCTTGAAGTCTATGCCCCATGACAGAGGCTGGCAACAAGCTCGTAGTGAAGAGTGGGTGAAATTTGCCATGCCCTCATTGGCTGCGCGTGTTTTGGCTCAACTGCCAAGACGACTTTCTTCGATGAGCGCTTGAGCGAGGCGGCTCCGTCGATGTTTGACGCAATGGGCGGCCACATAGATCGCCCTGACCTCCGCGTAGGCTTGGTCCAGATCATCATTCAGCACGAGGTATTGGTACTCCCCATAGTGCTGAAGCTCCTCCTTCGCCTTGTTCAGGCGTCGCTCCACCACATCCGACGCGTCGGTTCCTCGTCCCCGTAAACGCTTCGCGAGCTCCTCGAGGCTCGGCGGTAAAACGAAGACCATGGCGGTGTCACTAGCAAACTTAGCGTGCAGCCCTTGGGCGCCTTGGTAATCGATATCGAAGATTACATCGCGACCTGCGTCCACGTTTTCATGGATCGTGGCCCAGGCCGTGCCATAGCGATTGCCATGGACCTCGGCCCACTCGGCGAAGTCTCCTGCCTCGACCTTCCTCGTGAAGGTTGGCTCGTCGACAAAATAGTAGTCGACCCCATCACGCTCATTGGGACGTTTGGGGCGGGTCGTGGTGGAGACGGAGAAGCAGAGCTGTTCGGGGAACTCGTCGAGTAGGCGCCGACAGAGGGTCGTCTTCCCCGCGCCAGATGGCGAAGAGAGAACAAAGAGTAGTCCGTGCTTGCCCTGCATCGACCTTACTCCACGTTCTGCGCTTGTTCGCGCATCTTCTCCAAGGCGCCCTTGGCCTCTACGACCAAGGTGGTGGTCTCTGCCGTCGTTGTCTTGGAAGCGATGGTATTTAGCTCTCTCTGCAGCTCCTGCAGCATGAACTCCACCCGTCGTCCCACGGGTTTGGTCTCGCCAAGCAGGGCATCGAATTGCCCGACATGGATCCGCAGGCGCGCGAGTTCTTCACTGATATCGGCCTTGTCAGCGAGGATTGCGACCTCCTGCGTCAACCGCGCGGCGTCCAGCGTGTCGCCAACGCCCAGATGGTTCAAGCGTTCGACGAGGCGTTGCTGGGCCCGAGCAGGCTCGCCAGCCGCTAGCTCTTCCACTCGCTGCGTGAGACCCACGAGGGTTTGCAAATGAGTGCGAAGATCGGCGAGGAGGCCTTGTCCTTCGCGAAGGCGTTCTTCCACCAAGCGCTCCAGGGCTTGCTCTAAGGCCGGATGGAGCGCTTTCCAGCGTTCAGGACTCTCGGCAATGGTGCCAGTGGTCACCAGTTCTTTGAAGGGGGGAAGCAGTTGCGCCGCGGTCGCCAAATCGGATCCAAGATGGCGGGCGAGGTCTTGCAGGACTTGACCGACATCAACGGCCACCGATGTGTCAAGGAGCAGGTGGGCCTGTCCATCCACGGAACCTTCTTCATGCACCCAAAGGTCGACGCGTCCACGAGCCAAACGCTTACGCAGCAGCGCCGTCGCTTGGCTCTCGAGCTCCCCATCATGAAAAGGTAGGCGGATTTTCACATCGAGAAAGCGGCTGTTGACGCTGCGCAGCTCGACGCGATAGCGGGCGCCTTTGGCTGCGAAGCTCACCCGCGCAAAACCGGTCATGGACTTCATGGCGCAGGTTTTACACGCTCGTGCGGACTTTGCCTACCCATAGTAGTTGGGTGCACATGTTGCTGCGGCGCGAAACTGAGTGAGGTTCGCTAGCGACACATTTAGAAATGGTAGTTGACGCCGATGTTGGCTTGCATGCCCGACGTCTTCTGCGGGACAACCGCTTCCTGATCAATGCCCGCATAATGAACACCGTCGTCCGCCTCGTCGCTGCGCGCCAGGCCAAAGACGCGAAGATCCGCGGTGAGCGCGAAGCGGCGCGAGAGGAAGAGCTCTGCTCCAACGCCTGCGTGCAAGCCCACCTGAGTGAACGTCTGGTCTGTGCTCAGGTTGGGTAGGTTCCAGGTTACATGGGAGAAAACGGCTTGCGCTCCCCCGAGTAGGTAGACTTGGAGTTGGCCCCGTGGGACCAGATAAAGCATGCCTGAGACCTGCAGGGGCACCGCTACGCGCTCAACGCCACCTTCGAGGAAGCGATTTCCCAGGACATCCAGGGAGAGTTCCGTGCCCCAACGGTAGCCACGCATACGCACGTGCCCGCCCATGCCCCCGAGAGCAACCCCTTCGTCTCCGACGCGTTGGTTTGTCGAAATCCCCGTCACATGGAGGCCGATAGACCAAGGGATGCGAAAAGTGGGCCGATAACGTTGGCCTTGCACGCGATAGACGGGGCGTACCGGAACAGGCGCTGGGTGAACATACACAGGACGAACATGTACGGGGCGAGGAGCACAGCACGGCTGAGCTTCTGCAGGGCTAGACATACTCCAGACCCCAAGCAGAGTGGCGCCGATAATGAGGGTTATGCGCATGGAAGCCTCCTGAGCTGCGACCAGGTCATGCAGTGTTCATGCCCACCATCGTGCGCGCCGCAAGTGCTTGTTTCTAGGAAAAACAACCTCCACATTCAATGTTTGGCGTGCACTCTTCTTCACGGCCAACTGCGAACAAATGTTCACAGTTGCCAGTTGCAGGCGGGTGCGGCAAGTTGCCGGACGTGAGATTTTGCACGCAAAGACTTGCGTCGCCATGGTTGACGAGCTTCCTTCTCTTTGGTTTGGGAGCCTTGTCTGCGTGCCGCGACCACACATCCACGAAACCACCAGGCCAAGAGGTGCGGCTCTGGCACACCTTCAACCCCCATGAGACCGAGGCGCTCAATGACGTGATTGCTCGTGTGCAAGAGCGTTACCCCGATGTCCGCGTTCGCGCGACGGTGATCCCCTTTTCTCAGGCGCAGAACGCTTTCCGCCGGGCTGTGACAGGTTGTGCGCCAAACGCGCCTGATGTCTTTCGTGCTGAGTTGCCGTGGTTGGCTGGCTTCGTCGAGCGCGGCTTCTTGCGCCCTGCCAAGGGCAAGGTCGTGCCACGAGGCGATTATCTCGCAGAGGCCGCCGATGTTGGGCGCTACCGCGGAAAGACCTACCTCGTACCGACCAGCGTGGATGGCCTGGCGCTGCTCTACAACAAAGCCCTCTTAAAGAAGCCACCGCAGACGCTGAAGCAGCTCATTAGCGTGGGTCAGCGACTCACGACGGACCGAGCCGGGAAGCCGTCGAGTTCGCCTGCCTTCGTCGTCTCACAGGCGATCCGGTGGGGTTTTTATGTGCGCGCGGATGGATATTGGTTTCTCCCCTTCTTGTGGGCCCATGGGGGTCAGCTCTTAGACCCTGACTCCGGCGAGATCTTTATTGATAAGGCGCGCGCGGTGCAGGCGCTGAGCTTCTACCGTGACTTGGCGCGCACCCATCACATCGCCCCGCCCCACCTGCGGCTCTCCAACGACTATGAAGATCAGCTGCAACGCTTTGGTCGCGGCGAGCTGGCGATGATGGTCAACGGGCCCTGGGCTGCGCGGGCGATCCTCAAGCAGCCTGCTTTCCGTGAGCATCGACACCTCGGCGTCGCTCCTTTGCCCATGGGGCCCTCAGGGCGACCCACGGCGCCCATGAGCGGCCACGGCTTCGTCGTCTCACGCTGCGCCAAAGACCCTGCTCTGGCCTGGAAGCTGGCCATGGCTCTCGCCGATGGAGATGCTCAAATGGTCTTCGCCGAGCGTGCGGGGCTTCTTCCTGCCATCGCTGAAGTTTATGATCGTGCCAGGGTGAAGCGCCTGCCCCTGATCGGAGCCTTTCGCGCCGCTTTGAAGGGTGCCCGCGCGCGTCCCGCTCATCCGATCATGGCACGTATTTTCGACGATTTTACTCCCGCAGTGCAAGCGGTGCTCCTTGGGGACGCGCAGCCCAAAGAGGCCCTCGCGGCAGTGGCGAAGGCGTGGCGACGACTCCTGGGCCCACCCACAACACCGGCGACCGCACCAGCCACCGCACCGGCTGGATCTCCAGCTGCATCACAGCCCGGCAAGTCGGGTCTGGCACCATGACCGAAGAAAAGGTGGCGCTGCCCCCTCGGGTTCGGGCCGGGTTGCGCTCCCGGCTGGTGATCCTCCTCGCCTTGATGGCGCTCACACCTACCCTCCTGTTGGGTTGGATCGCTATCCACAGCGCGCGCGGCAACGTGCAGGACGAGGTCACCCGAGGCCATCTGGCGCTGATTCGCTCCATTGGTCATGAACTCAATACACGGCTGCAGGACACGCGACGGGCCCTCGCGGTGACCGCGAGCGGTTGGGGTGGTTTGCGCGACGTCGCGTCCGAGGGTGATACGGAGAAACGTGCGTTGGCTCGCCTGCTGCGCCGTCTTCGTGCCGAATTCCCCCTCCTCGACACGGCTACTGCGCTTGATGCACGTGGCAAACGTGTAGCCGGGGATGCTTTGGACGCGGGTACGGGTTTCGAGCGCGAACAGGCCAATACTTACGGAGGTTATGTCAGCGATGTGCTCTTTGGCGCAGACGGTAAGCGGCGTGTGCTGATGGTGGTGCAGGCCCGCGATCGTCGTGGCGCTCTCTTTGGTTTCGTTGCTGGCGTGGTGGACCTGACCTTCGTGCGCCAGCGCCTTGCCGAACCTCGCTTGGGCAATAACGCGGGCCTCCTGGTGGTCGATGGATCGGGCCGGCGAGTGGCCGCGCGCGGTGAAGGTCCGAAGGTGGGCAGTGGTGGGCAGCAGCGGCGGCGCGACCCTGTCATCGATCGCCTCCTCGCCAGCCACGAAGCGGGGCACCTCGAGTGGGATGACGACCAAGGGCGCCGTTGGCTCTCGGTTTATCGCAATATCGCTGGCATGAGCGAGTTCCGCGCGGTGCGCTGGGGGGTGATCCTGCACCAGCCCACCCGCGACGCCTACGCCTTGGCCAGCCGCACGGCCCGAAATACCCTGGCGGTGGTCATCGGAATGTTGGTCCTAGCCCTCGGGGTGGGAGCCTTCAGCGCCCGACGCTTGACGCGCCCACTCTCCCGCCTGGTACGCCAGACACGACAGGTCGCCGCGGGGAACCTCGACATCGCCTTTGATAAGGTGCGCGAACGGGACGAGATCGGGCAACTCGCCGAGAGCTTCGCTGTGATGGTGTCTGAGTTGCGGGACGACCGCGAGTGCATGTACGCCCTTACGGAGTTCCGCGAAAACCTGGTGCGCAGCCTGCCCATTGGTGTGATCTCCATCGACAAGGATGGGCGCATCCTGACGCTGAACCCCGCCCAGGAGCAGCTCAGCGAGGTGGTGGCGGCCGACGCTGTGGGGCAGTTGCTCGATGAGGTCTTTCCAGCCGAACGCGACGAAGCCGGGGTTTTGGAGCGATTGGAGCGTGTGCTGGATGTGGGTGGTGAGGTGGATCTCAACCTGACCAAGGGACAACGCACGCCCTTTTCCGCGCGCAAGCCCTTGCGTTACCGAGTTCGTATCACTCCCCTACGCAGCCGCAGCGGCGAGGTGGATGGCGCGGTGATCCTCCAGGAGGATCTCTCCGAGAGCGCTCGCCTGCAGCAACAGCTCTTGCGCTCGGAGAAGCTTTCGAGCGTTGGCGTCTTGGCGGCGGGTGTGGCCCATGAGATCAACAACCCGCTGACGACGATCCTTGGCTACGCCAAGCTGCTCCTCGAAGGGGTAGACGCCGACTCGCCCGATAGGGCTGCTCTCGAGTTGGTCGCAGAAGAGGCGCAGCGCGTACAGATGATCGTGCGCAACCTGCTGGACTTCTCTCGCCAGGAGTCCGGTGAAAAGCGACCTCAACCCCTCGCTGATTTAATACGTCACACCTTGGCGCTCGTGGGACCCGATCTGCGAAAGCGGCGGGTGAAGGTGGTGGAAGAGCTCAGCGCAGATCTTCCCCTGGTGCTGGTGGATGGGCGTCGGCTTGAGCAGGTCTTCGTCAACCTGCTCACCAACGCAGGGCACGCGATGACAGATGGTGGTACGCTCACCCTGCGCAGCGGCACCCTGGATGATGTGGCGCCAGCGCAGGTCTATGTCGAGTTTTCTGATGACGGGCCGGGTATCCGGGGGAAAAATATCGACAGGATCTTCGATCCCTTTTTCACGACAAAGGCTCCAGGGGCTGGTACAGGCTTGGGTCTTTCGGTGAGTCATGGGATCGTCAGCGATCATGGGGGCAAGATCGAGGTCGAGAGTACCCAAGGGTCCGGCGCGACATTTCGCGTCATCTTGCCTTCCTTCGAGGAGGTAGCCAACGGCCGTTGAGTTGGCGCATATTGGAGACGGCCTAAGGTCGATCGTGAGGATCATGGTGCAAGCACGAATACTGGTGGTTGATGATGAGCGTGGGGTGAGGACGCTCTCCTCGGATATCTTGCGTCGAGCGGGTCACGAAGTGGTCGTGGCCGCCTCGGCATCCGAGGCCTTGGTTCGCTTCGCAGAGAGCGAATTCGATGTGGTGCTCTCGGATATCAAGATGCCCGAGATGGATGGCCTCGAGCTCTGCAAACGCATGCGGGAAGAGCAGCCAGAACAGGTGGTAATCCTCGTTACCGGCTACCCCTCGTTGGAGACAGCTATTGAGGGCATGAAGCAGGGCGCTCGTGATTACATCACCAAGCCCTTCACCCCTGACGAAATGCGGATCGTGGTGGGCCGTGCGCTCAAAGAGCGGGCGCTCCAAGATGAAAACGAGGTCTTCCGGCGTGAGCTGCGCGCAAAGAGCGGCGTCGATGCGATCTTGGGTGGTTCAGCGAAGATGCGCGCCCTCAGCGCGATGATCCGCAAGGTGGCCCGGACCAACACCACAATCTTGATCAGCGGGGAGAGCGGCACCGGCAAAGAGCTCGTGGCGCGGGCGATCCATGTGCACAGCGATAGAGCCGCGCGCCCCTTCGTGCCCATTAACTGCGGCGCCATGGTGGGCACGCTCTTGGAGAGCGAGCTCTTCGGGCACGCCAAAGGCTCTTTTACCGGCGCTCACGTGGCCAAGGCTGGGTTGGTAACAGCCGCGGCCCGCGGGACCCTCTTTCTCGACGAGGTGGGTGAGCTGGCTCTCGATATGCAGCCCAAGCTCTTACGGCTGCTCCAAGAGGGAGAGGTCAAAGCTGTTGGGGCGGTGGAGACGAAGAAGGTAGACGTACGCGTGGTGGCGGCGACGAACCGAGATCTACGCCAAGAGGTGCAGCAAAAGACCTTCCGTGAGGATCTCTTCTACCGCCTAAACGTGATCAGCATCGAGATCCCGCCGCTGAGGGATCGACCTGAAGATATTCCCCTGCTCGCAGAGCGCTTTGTGCGTGAAGCAGCGTTGAAAGTGCGTCAACCGGTGGAGGGCATCACGGAGGCAGGCCTCGGATACCTGCAGCAGCGCCCTTGGCCTGGCAATGTGCGCGAGTTACAGAACGTGATCGAGCGTGCGGTGATTCTCTCCTCCGGGGGGGTGATCGATAGTGCAGACCTCTCAGACGAGATCTCAGTGGCGCCCCACGCTGAAGGTATCCCGGCGCCCGCCTCGCGATGTGCGGAGAGTCCCTACCCCTTCGAGGGCAGGAGCCTCGAGGACCTCGAGCGGCACCATATCGAGGTGGTGTTGCGTGCTTGTGGCGGCCAGAAGAGCAAGGCCGCCGAGATCCTTGGCATCAACCGGACGACCCTCTGGAAGAAGCTCCGTCGCTACGATGGAGTCGAGGGGGAAGACGAGCCTGGCGAGGACTTCTAGGACAATGGTGTCGTCGTCTACCCATCGGCTGTTGCAGATGACAACAAGCGTGGGAAGCCTGCGCCACATGTTGTAATCCGCAACGCGCTATCCTCATCATTTTGGTCATTTAGACGCTGGCAGGAATCTTGCTGCAGTGCGGCAGAGACTATCAGCAATTCCCTAGACGTTCGTGCAAAAAGGAGCCCATTTTCAATGCCTCGGCTGCTTTCCATTTTCCTCTTCCTCCTGTTTTTAACACCGTCTTTCGCCATCGCTCAGCCAGAACCAAAACCAAGCGCCACCAAACCTGCATCCAAGCCCTCGAGCGCCAAGGACGTCACGCCTGCAAATGAAGAAGAGGTGGATGACGAGGAAGAGGAAGATGACGACGATGACACGCCCAGCGTCGACCTCTCCAAGGCTCCCTTCAACGCGGCACAGAAGAAGTTTCTGCAGGCCTGGGAGAAGCAAATTCGCAGGTCCATGCCCAAGGGAGGCCCTCCGGCGCCCGTCAAGAAGCCACGGCTTTCCTGGCGCGCAGAGACCTACACGAAGATCCTTTACCAAAACGACCAGAGTCAGGGGTCCATCAGCTACGGCACACCACACCCACGAGGCGATAACTTCACCGGTAACAACGGTTTTGCTTCTGAGCTTACCCTCTATCTCGATGGACGGGTCTCCGACCGGGTGGAGGTGGGCGCGCGCATCAAGAGCCGCTTCCATCGGCAATGGGCCGAGTTTTATGAAAATGGCGACCTCTCTGTAGACGCGGCGGGCCTTCCGCGGGGCGCCGATGGCACGGGCGAGAGCCTGGGCATGAACCACTCCGCGTATATTCAGTTGCGTGGGCTCTACGTACGCATGCGGCCCCCGATCCCCACCGTGAAGACCTTTCACGCTGGCTCGAGTGACCTGGCCATGTACAACGCGTGGACCATCGGCAAGGTGCGTTATATCGACCGTGACAACGCCAATGGCCTCTTCCTCGACGGCACCATCCCTTGGGGCACCATCGATTACCATTTCGCGCGCATCGCGCTGCCCAAGCTCTTCGCTTCAGCGGGCTACAACACGGGCATCGACGACCCTCTCGTGCAAAACCCCTTCTGGACGCGGGACGCCGCCTATGCGCTCAAGCTCTCGCAGCGCCCCTTGGACTCTTTGAGTTGGACGGCCATTGCAACCTATTTGCTCGACGAAGAGGCTGACCTCAACGATCCCGACTCCCTCGGATCGACGAACTTCATCGACAAGAAGGACGGTCGGGTGGCTACCCTGCCCCGCTACCAGAACGTCAATAGCACCCTTGAGATGCAGTTCAACAAGAGCTTCGTCGATAGCAACCTGCTCCTTGCCTACTCCTTTTCGGACCCAGATCTGGACTACGTCTTCAACAGCGTCGATGGAAACCAAGGCATCTCACCCATTCCCATGAAGCGGGCCCACGGTTACGCCCTCAAGGCCCGCACCGACCTCGCGGATCCCTTCGGTATCGGCCTCGACATCCGTGTGGAGTATTTCAATATCAGCGCCGATTGGGTCGCCAACTTTGGCGCGCGTCGAGAGACGGACGTCCTGCTCACCGATGGTTTCGTCGACGGACAGGTGCCCACGCTCAATATCGCCAACGAGTTCATCGACTGGAACGACAAGTTCTATGAGTCCATCGTGGGTTGGCATGGCGCGACGATCTCGCCCAAACTCACCCGAGGCGCGCTAGAGGTGCAGGGAGAGTTCACCTTCCTCGAATACAACACCGACGCTCAGGATCGCTGCACGGGCACCAATATCACCGATCAGAACGGTGTGCCCATCGCGTCAAACGTCTGCCCACAAGACAAGGCCGGCAACTACTACGGCGTCTACCCAGACTTCCTTTTCCCCGATGGCATGACGGACACGGATTTTTTCTCCTACGCCAACACCAACGATCGCGGTCGCGATCCTCGCGCGGTTTACAAGCAGAACCAGGCGCGGCGCACGCTCATCGCGTTGCTCGACTTCGGCTACCGCTTCGACGTGGGCCGTGGGCTGCTCTGGGAGACCAAGGTCAAGTACATCTACGACCGAGACCTGCGCGACCTCGACGTCGAGGGCGATGACTATGCGGGCCACCTGATCTTCACCCGCACCCAGATCTCCACGCAACTCAACGATGAGTTCTCTGTGCGCGGGGGCTTTCGCTTTGACTATTGGGATGAAAAAGCACGGTCCGGGGCTGTGGTGGGTGGACGACCAGACTATCCAGACTATCGCACCTTCAAGACGAACCTCTTCATCGACCTAAAATACCAATTCAGCGGGGTGACCCTCGCCTGGAATATGCAGTGGTTGAACAAGGACGTGAAGGTCACACGCGGGGGTTCCAAAGACGAAGTGGCGAGCTATTCTTTCAAGAATGTGGTGCGCGGCCTTGGCACCATCGCCACGAGCTTTTGAGTTACCTGATGAGAGCATATTCTTCACCATACGCCCTCACCTCTAGCCTTCCTCCCGGCTGCCTCCGAACCTTCTGCCTGGCGGTGCTCCTTGCCGTGGGCTGGGGTTGCGCAGGCTTCGATCCAACCCCTCCCCCTGCCGCCCAAGTTTCTTTTGAACTCGATTTTCCAGCAGGGACCGTCGCGCGCGTTCGTCTGCACGATGAAAACGAGCAGCTGCTGCTAGAAGAGAGCGTCACCGCAGGCGCCGTGAATGAGCTGACCCTGCCGCCCAACCGCGACGTCGTCGGGTTGCGGCTCACGGCCGAGGCAGGCCAACGGGTGCTCAAGGCGATCTGGCCCTCCCTTGCCCGCTCAGACAAGGCCGACCTGGGCAAAGTGGACAGCAAGCAGACAGCCCACGCCCAGCTCGTCCAGGAGCGCATCGCCGGTCAGGGCGGCGCCTTTTCTTCTATGCCAGAGAGCGTCTTTTGCGGCTTGGCTGCACAACTGGCAACGGGGAGCGACGAGATCGCGGCTTTCGAGGACATCGTCGTCGAATTGGCCCAGGCTGGCACCTTCGAAGGTGCGACGCCCACCTTTCATGCCCTCGACGCCCGCCTCGATGAAGTTTTTGTCAAAGAGAGCGGCACGCCTTCCGACCTGGTGATGCGCTACAAGGCAGCCCTGGCAGCCGCCGTAGAGACCCTTGAGGTGCCCATCGTCTGTGACGCCTCGTTGATCAAGGTGATGTTCACCGTTGATGTCAGCGGTAACGCCCTCGACGGCAATGGGGTGACGCAGCTGGTTCGTCAGGCCCCGAAGTCGGGCAAAGTCTACTTGGCGATCACTGTAGAAGAGACCTCCCCACTCGCTGATACCGCTGGGCTGCTGAAGACACAGATGACGCCCAACGACGCCGACGGCGAGATGTTCGATGATGGCACCAATGGCGACGAGGTGGCCAGCGATGGCGTTTTCACCCGCGTGCTGGTGCTGCCTCGTGGTATGCGCGTTAAATACAAATACACCAATGGATCTGCAGGTGAGGGCTGGACACGGACCGAGGAGTGGCCAGGCAACGCGCGCCTCCTCGAGGTGCGAGATACCCTCAGCCTCAGCGGGCAGCCTGACTGCCTGATCATTCGTCGTGACGTCTTTGGTGACGAAGCCAGCAACAAAAACCACGTCAACCTGCACAAAGACATTAAGGCGAGCGGGGGCAACCTCTCCTTCGAGTCCGATCTCGGAGGTGGCCCTGTCACCCTGGGCAAAGATGGCTTTTATGCCGGTGGCTTGCGCCTCGGCGACGCCCGCGAGCGTGCACCTCTCACACCTGCAGGTATCCCAGAGGCTCGCGAAAATGGCATCTGCAATCGTTGCCCAGCACCGCTCACGGCGAGCACCGACGACGCCGAGCCCCCAGCGTTGATGGCGGCGCAATTCCTCTCCACCTCCGTGGTGAAGGTTGAATTCTCCGAGGCCATGGAGTTCGGCAGCGCGAGCCAAATTGCCAACTATGCCATCGTTGATGATGCTGGGGACGTGCTACCTGTGCTCACGGCCGCTGCGAGCGGCCGGCAGGTGACGTTGATGGTGGGCGCGCCCGATCTTCGTAAGACCTACACGTTGGAGGTGACCAACCTGCTCGACGCCAGCGCCAACGGAAACCCCCTGCCAGCTGGAAGCCAGGTGACCATCAAGCCGGACTATACCCCCCCTGTGGTGGTGGGTGTGCGCTCGGCACCCCTGCGGGACCTCAACCCAGGCACTGGCGATGATCCAACCATCGGACAGGTCGTCGTCGTGACCTTCGGCGAGGTCCTCGATGCTGTGAGCGCGGAAAATAGCGCAAACTATCGCATCGTCTCCAGCTTGGGCTTGCCCCTCGAGGTGCGGGCGGCCATCGTCCGCGATCAGCGCGAAGTTTGGCTGGTCACGGAACCTCAGAAGAAACGACGTCCCTACGAGCTGAAGCTGAGCGGCGTTCGCGACCTCTCGGGCAACCCGGTGAGCCACGGGGGCACCCACGCGTTCAGCGGGTTTGCGCTCTTCAAGATGACCTTTGGCGCGGTCCCGGGCTTTGCGTTCTTGGATCCTCGAGGCAACGAACGTGGGCTGCCCGCTGGTTCAGGGCTCTATCTAACGGGCACGGTGCTCGCGGTAGCCCGAGACCTCGACGGCAACTCTATGGCCATCGGGGGGCGCACGGACGTCACAGGCGTACCCGCTTTCGAGATGAAACCCAGTGAACAAACACACCAGGGCAAACCCGTCTACACCCTGACAGTGCTGGCGCCGCCGGGAACCTACGCATGGAAAGTGGCTCATGGCGTACCTGGAGAATGGAAGAATCCACCCACCACCTTGGTGAAGGTGCACAAGAGCCTCTGCAGCACCAATGACGCCACAGGGGTGGATATCAGCCCCATCACGCTGGTGGCCCTCGGTATCCCAGGAGCCGACGGCACCCCTCAAAGCGGCATCAGCTACTCTGCTGCGACCCTCTCCCTCGAAGGGCTCGACAAGCCTGGGCCCTTTGGCAACGCGGGTCCTCCCACCATCATGTTCAAACGGGAAAACCCCGACGAGGTCTGTGTGTCTCGCAGCACGGATATCAACTGTCCAGCCATCGTCGTGGGCACATGGCGTGACATCGAGGCATTCAAGACGGCGGCGGGCACCACCACCGACTATGATGACGGTGTGCGCGACGTCGACCCCGCGTGCTTGACCCCCGACCTCAAGGTACCGCGCTTGGTGGACATCAACGTCTTCTCGTCCTATTCGCTGATCCTCACCTTTGACGAGCGCTTGGGCGCTGATAGCTCCGATTTTGTCTTCTTCGCCAACGACGCGGCCAGTGGAGAGCCTTTGGGCCTCTCGGTGGACCGCGTCGGCACACTCGGCGACAGCGAGCTGCTGCCACACCAAATTTGGCTCAAGGTGGACGAGATGCCCCTCTCACGCACCTACACCCTCAGCTACAACACCATCGCCGATGTCTCGGAGAATGTTCAATCTCGCCAGCTGACTCAGAGCTTCACTTCCCCAAGCACGCTGGTCCCCGACGAAGATACACGCCCACCCTCAGTCGTGGGTGCGCAGCCTCGCAGCCCCACATCCTTGCTCGTAAAATTCGATGAAGAGGTTGAGCGCGCGTCAGCCACCAACGTGGCCAATTATGTTATCGCGGGCGAAGGCACAGCGCCCCAGGTGACAGCGGCAGAGCTTCAACCGGGGAGCACAGAGGTGCTGCTGACCACCACGGCGCAGACCATCGAAGCCGACTACACCCTCACCGTTGGCAACGTCTTGGACGCGGCGACGCCGCCCAATACGCTCACCGAGCAGGTGGTGCCCTTCAAGGGGTTTGGCGATACCTCTACACCCAAGGTTATCTTTGCCCAGGCGCTCTCGCCCACGAGCGTGGCCCTGGGCTTCGATGAGCCCCTCTGGCCTGAGACGGCTGCGGCGGCGGGCAGCTACGCCATCCGCGGCGTTAGCGTGACCACGGCAGACTTCGGGGCTGCACCCATACGTCGCGCGGCGGCGTTCAATTCCACCTCGACGACGTTTTCTCAAGACGTGGTGGTGCTCACCACCTCGGCCATGAGCGCGGGTGAACGCTATACCATCACACCTTCCGGTGTCACCGACCTGTCGGGCAACGCGTGCGAAAACAGCATCGAGGTCGTAGCAGTTGCCAAGGCCCCCAAGGTGGACGTGCTAATCTCCTACCTCGTGTCCGACACCGAAAAAGTGGGAGGACGCATCCCCTCACGAGCGATCAACGCTGC
Source organism: Deltaproteobacteria bacterium (assembly GCA_019314525.1). Taxonomy (GTDB): domain Bacteria; phylum Myxococcota_A; class Polyangia; genus JAFCZD01. The sequence continues at coordinate 6,322 of JAFCZD010000005.1, read as the reverse complement.
GACGTTGGCAGCCAAGCGCGAGGGGCTCTTCATCCTTGGCGCTACTGTCTCCGTGGATGGCACGCAAAAGAGCGACATCAGCGAGCCGGTGACGGCCCAATTGGGTGGTTTCCCCCCTGCAGGACAGCCTCTAGATGGTATCGAACCGCAACTCTCTGACGATGGCCAACACGGAGACCTCGCCGCAGGCGACCATGTCTTTTCCATCTTGATCAGAGACGTGCCCCTCGGAACGAGCCTGCAATGGAAGACCTTCGCCTCGCATCGCGTGGGATCTGACGATCCCCTCGCCATCGTTGCGGATCCTCAGCTCGGGCCGTCGATTTATTCCGATGGCCAGGAATACCCAGGCAACGAGAACGCCGTGCGCATCCTCGGCGACCCTGACGGAGATGGCCTCGTGCAGGTGCGCTGTCTCTTTGGCGACGAGATCACCTATAAGAAGTTTACCGACGCACCACCCTTCGTCTGGGTCACAGACGATGTCTCATGGAAGAAGCAGTGATGAGCAAAGCTAAAGCAACCCGTCAACTGGTAGCCCCCTATCTCCTTCCCTTCGGTGTCCTTCTCTTCAGCGCGTTGGCCATGGGCGCCTGCGCGAGTGGCGATGATGGTGACGTGTGCCCCCGGGGGCGCGGTATCGCCGACGTCAAGGCGTTGGACACGACACGCATGCAGGTGACCTTCGCCTGCCGCGTGGACGCCGAGAGCGCTCAGGTGGCCGCCAACTATGAGGTTGGCGACCTGGCGGTGCAGCCCGCACAGATGCTCGCGGTGCTCAGCGCCAAGAGCGCCGACAGCTCGTCGGTGGTCTTGACCACAGACCCTCAAGACGTGGGCACCACCTACACCTTGCGTGTCGATGGCGTCAAAGACGCGGCAGGAAACGCCGTGGTGGGCACGCGCAATTTCACGGGCAGTGGCTCGGCCGTGACGGCGCCCTTGACCTTCCGGCTCGATGACAGCGAAAAGGCTGACGTTACCGAGGCCTCGCTGCTGCTCTCCGTCGACCCCGCAACGGGAGCGTTCAACCCAGGCTTGAACAAGGTGCAACTGCTGGACGCCGACGGCGACCACATTTGGGAAGCGGTGCTCAACGTCGCCGTGGATCCCCTGCGTACCGCCGCCACGGACGATGACAACAAGGGGCCTGAGTATATCGGCTACACCGCGCGTGTGGCTGACGCTGCAGGTCAGCCCCTTTCCGAGTTGGCCATCTTCGAGGTGAAAGAGGCTGTGGCGCAAACCGTGAACCTCTTGCGGCTCGGCATAAAACCGCCCCCCGGCGGTACGGTGCGGGTGACCTTCCGCGTGGACGATCGCCCCGCGCAGGCGCTCTTGGCGCCCTCTCTTGTGGCGAGCTTCGACGCCGAGGGTACCTTCAATATCGACTCTCCAACCACCATCACGCTCTCGGACGACGATGGCGACGATGTCTGGGAGGGTGAGGCGCTGGTGAAGATCGATCCCAACCGCGTGGAGGGTGGAGACCAGCCGGCGACCTTCCCCTACTCGGTGATCCTCATGGAGGGTGGGCAAGAGCACCCCGGTCGCTTCACGGAGTTCGGCGTGGTTAACGCCGACGCCAAAGTTGTTGAGATCCTCATGGGCAACGTAGACAAGGTGCCTGTGACCTTCCGTGTGGACGTGAAGAACGCCTGGCTCAACCTCACAGGCAGCAAAAAGGGCCTCTACGCCGGTGAAGCTGTCTTCCTCACAGGTGGTTTCGGCCCAGCCGAGGACGCCTTTGGGAATAACACCTCCGATGACTTTTCTGGGGGCGAGACCTTAGGGCTGCAAATGGTCGAGCGTTCTGACCATCCTGGCGTTTGGGAGCGCACGATCTTCCTCAACAAAAGCCGCCCCTACAGTTGGAAAGTGGTGCGCTGTCCCAAAGATGCAGGCTGCTCTTTGCTCAATAAGACCGTCATCTCCTCAGGGACGGCCTTTCCTACGGTGATGAAAAACCTCGTCACCGAGCTCTGCGATGTTTCGCGGGACCATTGGACAGACACGGAATGCAAAAGCCCCAAGCTGATCGACCCCCGAGACCTGAGCCAGGTAGACACGGGCCAGGGCACGTTGAACTACAGCAGCGCGACTATCCATGAGGGTACGGGAGCTGGCCTCAACGATCAGCAAGACCCCAGCAACACGCCCAACGCGGCCTTGATGTTCAAGCAGGAGATCCCAGACTTCATCGCTCAAGTAACCACCGAGCCGGTGGTTACACCTGTCTACGTGATCGGCACCTGGCGCGATGTCAATATCGCGGGGACGCCTGAGGACATGCTCAGCGGTGGGGTCACCGTTGACCTCGATGACACAGACTATGACGCTGGCTTCATCGGGAGCTTTCCTCCCTCCTACGAACTCTCGGGCACGGTGGATCCGCCAGATCCGGTGGTCTTCGACCTCGATGGCGCGCTGGACAGCGAAGCCAAGCAGGTGGCGGGCAACAGCAGCACCATGAAGATCCACGCGGCGGTCTCCGGCAAGATCCTCTACATCGCCACCGACGACGCAGGGGAAGGCTCGGACCACTTCCTCCTGGTGTCCGCTACGGCGCCTACGGGGTCGCGTCCAGCGCCCTGGGGCAAAGCCGGGACGGTGCCCACCAGCAGCAAGATGATCTTTGTCGCCGACGAAAATGACAGCGATTTTGCGGGGATCTTCGAGTTTGGAACCCCCGACACCATGCTCGCCGATGCCTCCACGTCCACCACGCAACTGGGTGTCGCGACGCCTACCCAAAATGGTGGAGTGCTCGAGGCGGTGATCAACCTTGAGACGCTCTTTGGCACCATGCCCACCAGTATTTGGGTGGTTGTGGGCCCCTGGGACACCAACGACGCAGGCGTGCTCTACGGACCAGCGCTGGCTGGGGCTGCCAACAATGAAGATGGCAACGTCGACGCGGACGAGATGCTCGAACTTTCAATCTCCAATCTCGAGGTGAAATAATGCGCCGGACACTCTCTGAACACCCCTCGCTCTCGCGATCGGTTGCGCAATGGCTCACCGGAATGCTCGCGGCCTGTATCGTGCTGCTGAGCTCCTTCGCGGCGCAGGCGCAATACACCGAGCGCGTCACCTTTGCCTTTGACGTCAATAATGTGGCGTACAGCGGAACCATCAAGCAGGCGTATCTCTTGCTCGATGTCGCTGGCGGGGATAACCCCCTCTGTCAGACGGGTGGCAATGATGGGCCTGGTGAGGGCGCCATCGAAATGAATTGGGATGGCAGCCTGTGGTCTGTGAGCCTCGACCTCCTTGAAGGCGACTATATTTACGTCTTCATCTCCAACGCTGCCGATTATGTCACGCTCTCCGACTGCGGTCTCAACCCAGACGAGGTGCCCGACGGCAACTTCTTCAACGACGACCAGGAGATTTTCCCAGGTTTTGGCGGGCAATTTGGCAAGGACAACCTCTATTTTGTGCGTGACCCCAAACGCCCACAATACCGCCCCGAAACCGTCAACCCAGCGTCGGGCACGCTCACGACCTCAGGGTCTTCCATCACCATCAGCGTGGAGGCACGTCTGGGCAACGCAGGCAGCGCTCTCGACGCATCGCGCGTGAAAGCGACCTTGCATGAGACCGAGCCCCCCGCCCTTTACAAACCCAACGGCGCACCTCCTGCGCCGAGGAGCCGTGTGGTTGCCACCAGCGTGAGCGGGACTCGGGTCACGGCCACCATCGATAACCCTCCCGAAGGTTTTCACGCAGTAGACTTTGATCTGGTGGACCAGGCAGGCAACGACGGTGACACCTTCACGACCTACATCATCGTCAATCGCGAAAACACCAAGCCCATCGCCAAGGCCGGGTTCACGCGCTTTGGCTATGTAGGGCATGAAGTGCAGCTCGCTGGCTGCGCATCGAAAGACCCCGATCGCGTGGGCCTCACGGAGTTTGCGTGGCGCAAGATCAGCGGTCCAGGTAACGTAACCTTCAAATCCTACGATGAGGAGCGCACCGAGAAGAACTACCTGGGAGTGCTGAACTTTGACGATGAAGGCAACGGCGTCGCCGCAAACCACATCCCCTTCTCTGGCCAAACCTGCGCGGCCCGCGCCACGGCGACGGCGGCAGGCACCTACCGCATTGGCCTCAAGGTCAAAGACCATGAGGGCACGTGGAGCGATGAAGGCGAGATGGAGCTCGTGGTGGTCAACGCCTTCGATGCGACGATTCGAGCGAGCGCCGACGCAACGCTAAGGGATGGCAAGGTCTATCTCGATGGGCGCAATACCCGCGGCATGGGCACCTTCAAGTGGTTTCAAGACCTGGAAAACCCCCAGCAGGTGACGTTGACCCCCGAAAATGACGGCAAGACCGTCAGCTTCGCTAAGCCCCAAACGGGCGCGTACTTCTTTTATTTGCAGGTGGGCAACTCCCATGCACGTACCCTCGTGGTGCGTGTAAACAACGATGGCATCACGAGCCAGGAGCTCGACGATCAGTCGCGCTTTTGGAAGAAAGACGCTGTCATCTACACCATCTTCATTCGGCGCTTTCTCGACACCAATGGCGACAACCAAGGTGACCTCAAAGGGTTAACCCAGAAGCTCCCCTACCTGAAGAAGCTAGGGGTCAACGTGCTCTGGTTGATGCCCATTACCCCTGGCCCCACCTCCCATGGTTATGCTGCCACAGCCCTCTACACCACCCACCCAGACTACGGCACCATGCAGGACTGGGATGCCATGGTTGCTGAGGCCCACCGCCTTGGCATGAAGATCATGCTCGATACGGTGGCCAACCACACCTCGGATCGTCACCCGCTCTTCCAAGCGGCGACCAACAACCCCGCCTCCCCCCTGCGCGACCTCTTCGTTTTCAACGACGGCAACACGGATCGCCCTTTTGAGTACGCTTTCGATTTTTCAACCTTGCCCGCAGTGAACTACAACAGCACCGCATCGTATGGGCTCTTTCTGGATTTTATCGACTTCTGGCTCGAACGTGGCGTCGATTCGTTCCGCTGCGACATCGCGAGCTTCATCTCACCCGTTTTTTGGCGCATGGCGCGTCGGCACGTCGTCGCCAAGCGCCCCGGCGGCGCGATGCTGGCAGAGATCCTCAAACCTGTGCCGGGCTTCTTTGATGAGCAGTTCGATATCGCCTACCACACCGCGCTCTATTGGAAGTTCAAAGATGTCTTCGTAGGCAGTTCGGGCTTCGATGACGTCAACGAGGCCTGGGGTGAATCTGAGCACCTGATGAGCTCCGCAGGCGAGAAGATGGTGCGGGAGAGGGTGGACCCCGAGCGCGTCTTACAGATGCTCTATATCGGAAACCAAGACGAAGACCGTTTGCTGCTGAAGGCTGGGCTGAATAAGGGCGTGCAGCGGGCAACCGCAGGTGTGCAGTTGATGCTGCCTGGTGTGCCGATGATCTATTACGGTGACGAGCAGGCCGCCGAGCAAGAGCGCGGCACGATGAATTTCAGTCATGACCCAGAGATGCACGCCCACTATCAGAAGCTGCTGATCATTCGCAAGAATAACCCAGGACTGCAGGGCCAAAACTCCGCTGGGCTTGGTAGCGAGGGCAACCGTTTTGTGCGCATTAACGCAGACCGCGACTCCGGTGGAAAAGACATCTACTCCTTCTCTCGTTACGATGAGGGGCAGCACTTCATCGTGCTCTCCAATCGTTACGACGCCACCTCCGTGGGTAAAGAGGTGGTCTTCTACCCGCCCACAGATAAGCTCAAGGCCTTCCCCGAGAACCTCTTTCTCATCAACCATATGAAGCCCACGGAGCAGACGGCCATCACCAAGACGAAGCTGCTCTCCGGTGGCAAGCTCCGTGTGGGTGGTCACGAGACGAAGGTCCTCCAGGTCGCTCAAACGCAGATCCCCGACGCGGACGCCGACGGCATCCTCGACAGCTATGACAACTGCGTGGGCACGAAGAACGACGATCAGAGCGACAGTGACGGCGACGGCGCAGGAGACGCCTGCGACAGCTGCACTGACACGGTTCTTGGTCTGCCCGTGGCGGTCAACGGTTGCGACGCGGCCGCTGGCATTCCACGTCGGAAGTATATCCTCGACGGCAAGGTCGACGACACGACCTATGAGGTCATCGACGAGCAGGGCGTCAAGCTCTACGCCAGCTTCAATGGGCAGCAGCTCTACGTAGCAGCGACGGCGGCCACCCCGGGCAAGGATGTCTTCGTGCTCGTCACGGGCGACACCAGCGGCTCAGCGGCAGCTCCCTTTGGCAAGGTCGGCAAGGTCGCCACCACGGGCATCTACCTCGCCGACGAAGGCGACGGAAACTACACCCGCTGGCATAACGCCACGGG